>CAIUGQ010000413.1 GCA_903898725.1 uncultured Burkholderiales bacterium
CCGGCGCCGCGGACGGGCCGGCGGGCGATGCGCCGGACGGCGACGACGGCGTCGCGTCACGCTGCATGACGTTGCTCGGTGCCTGCTTGCCCACGCTCTTGCCGCTGGCCATGCGCTTGGCCTCGGCGTCGGTCAGACCGATCGTCGTGGCGGCGAATACGGCGATCAGGGCGATCCAGAATGTCCTCATCGTCATCTCCTCGATGCAGTGCTCCGGTCCGGCAGGGCACATGCCCGGCCCGATGGACCTCACTTCGTCGCAGCGTAACGCCGGACCTGTCCGATCACAAGAATTTCACGCCTTCATGTAGGGCCACAACCCCGAGACTCAAGTTGTGCCAGCGCACCCGACCGAACCCGGCCGTCTCCATCAGTGCCCCGAGGGTCGGCTGGTCGGGGTGCATCCGGATCGATTCGGCCAGGTAGCGGTAGCTGTCGGCGTCGCCGGCGACCAGCCGGCCGAGCTGCGGCAGCACGCCGAAGGAATAGGCGTCGTAGGCCGGCGCGAGCGGCTTCCAGACCCGCGAGAACTCGAGCACCAGCAGCTTGCCGCCAGGGGCCAGCACGCGGTGCATCTCGCGCAGCGCGGCCTCCTTGCGGGTCATGTTGCGCAGGCCGAAGGCCACGGTGACGCGGTCGAAGCGTCCGTCGGGGAACGGCAGCGCCTCGGCGTCGCACTGCGCGACGGGCAGCACCAGGCCGTCATCGAGCAGGCGGTCGCGACCCACGCCGAGCATCGAGCCGTTGATGTCCGTCAGCCAGACCTCGCCGGTGGGGCCGACCCGCTGGGCGAAGGCGCGGGCGAGGTCCCCGGTGCCGCCGGCGATGTCGAGCACCTTCATGCCGGGACGCAGCGCCGCGTGGCGGACCGTGAACGCCTTCCAGGCCCGGTGCAGGCCGGCCGACATCAGGTCGTTCATGACGTCGTAGCGGCTGGCGACCGAGTCGAACACCTCGGCGACCTTGCCGGCCTTCTCGCCGAGCGGGACGGTCCGGAATCCGAAATGGGTCGCGTCGGCCGCAGGGTCGCCCGATCCGTCGCCGGGCGGCGGCACGCGGTCGCCCGCGGCGCTCACGAGCGGGGCCGCGACACCGGGATCGCGGTCATCGGCGTGTCGGAGGCGGGGGCCGCGCCGACAGCGGGCGCGGCACCGGCGGCATCGCGGCTCGCGCCCGCGGCCTGCAGCCGATCGAGGTACTCCTGCCAGATCTGGTCCTGGTTCGTGCCCAGCCAGTGCAGGTAGTCCCAGGAGAAGATGCCGGTCGAATGGCCGTCGGAGAAGTACGGCTGGATGGCGTAGTGACCGACCGGCTCGACGCGGTCGATGCCGACCTCGCGCTTGCCGACCTGCAGGACCTCCTGCCCGGGCCCGTGGCCCCGCACCTCGGCCGACGGCGACTGGACACGCAGCAGCTCGAACGGGAGCCGGAATTCGGCACCGTCGGAGAAGGCGAGCTCCAGGGCGCGTGACTGGGTGTGGACGACGATGCGGGTCGGCGTCGGGGTGTGCTTGTCGAGGCCGGCCATCGTGACTTCGCGGAGGGTCGAACGGGCGTCGATGGTATCGCGAATCGTCGGGCGTCCCGGGGCGTCAGCCCGGCGGCGCGACCTCGACGCGGTCATGGTCGATGCCGCGCGCGATGAGCCTGAGCATCCTCAGCACGCGCTCGCCCGAGGCATCGCGCACCGTGACCTCGGCGGCCCCCTCGAACCGGTCCCGGCGCATCACCAGCGACGCCGGCGAGCCCTTGCCGGTGGTCGGGAGCCACCAGGCGTCCTCGTGGCCGCTGGTCGCGGCGAACCGCACCCGCACCGGCACCGGCGCGCCCGGCCAGAACTCGACCCCCACGTCGTGCCCGAACGGCTCGCGACTGTCGGCCGAACCGGTCTGCGCGAGCGTCACGACGGTGCCGACGAGCAGGCGCGACGGCCCCGAGCCCGGGCGTCCACGTCCGGCGCGGTGGCCGCGCGGCGCGCTGCGCACCGGCATCACCGCGACCAGCTGGCCGAGTCGCAGACGGGGACCCTCCGCGCCGCGCGAGAACACCGCGCGACGCGCGTCCTGACCCCGCCAGCCGACCGGCTGCCCGATCCGCTGCATCAGCTCGTGGACGGCCTCGTCGCGACGCGAGCTGGCCTCGGCCGCGACGGTGGCGACGGCATCGGCATCGGCGTCGACCGCCGCATCGGCCAGTCGCCGAGCTTCGGTGCCGAACTCGAAGCCGCCGCCGGTGGCGCGGCCATACACGTAGGGAGAGACGCTGTCCGGATCGGGCTCGGTCGACGGGGATTGCTGCAGCGCCACGGTGTCGTCCACGAGGCTCGGCGCGTCGTCGGGCCGCAGATCGCGGGGCAGGCCGACCGCGAGCAGCGCCTGCGTCACCGGCGGGCGCACCAGCGGCGTCGGCACGTGGCCGGGCCCCCAGACCGAGGCGAGCTGCGCGAGCAGCGCGTCGACGGCGCTCGCCGACATGAAGGTCCGCAACCCGATCGAGGCGGGCGACGCACCCTGGGCGAGCCGCTCGCGGCAGCGCAGGATCAGCGCATGCGCATCGCGCGTGTCCAGGCGTACCGTGTGGCTGACCGACAGCATCAGCGCCGGCCCCTCGGCGCTCACGTGCGGCTGACCGTCGACGTCGATGCGCACGCCGGCACGGCGCGCCGAGTGACGCGCCACCCAGCGGGCATGCTCGAGCGCCGCACCGGACAGTCCGAGCGGCTCGAGCAGCCGCATCAGCAGCGGCGCGACGAACGCGGCGCGCGGCGTGGCCGCACGCTCGCCGGCGGGCAGGGAGACATCGGGGAAGGTCTCGTCGAGGGCACCGGCCGACCACAGCGGATACGCGAGCCGGCACAGCGCGTCCCAGTCGTCGCGGTGCATCGCGATCCGCAGCCGCCCGGCACTCACCAGCAGCCGCGACTGGGCATCGAGCCCCCGCGCGAGGGCGAGCAGCGCCCGCGTCGAGGCAGGCGCCTGCGCGCCCTCGGGCGAGTCGGTCCGCAGGTCGGCGTGGGTGCGTTTGTAGGCGTCGCGCACGGCGCGCAGGGCGACGCCCACGCGGTGGAACGCGGCGAGCTCGTCGGCGGCGAACGGGATCGGGCGGTTGCGCAGCCCCTCGACCTGCGGTTCCACCGCCTCGATCCAGGCCGCACGCAGCCCCTCGAGCGCGGCCAGCCGCTGGTCCGGGGAGTCGATCCGGGTCTCGAGCGTGTCGACGTAGCGGGCCAGCCGGGCGAGCCCGGTCGCCGCGTCCTCGCGCAGCGACGCCGCGATCCGCGGAACCTCGGCGGCCCGCGGGGTGCGGAGGATGCGCAGTGCGTCGACGACTCCCATGGACCGTATCGTGAGGCGAGCGGCACCTCGCGGCATGGGCATTGGTCACGCACGCGACGGCCGGCGATCGGCCGACGGACGGCCTTGTCAGACGGCGATCACGCGTGCGGGATCGAAGCGCGGATTCTCGAAGCCGCCCGAGCGCATCGGATAGCCGCGCGGATTGCAGACGACGCGACAGCCGCCGGCGAGATAGTCGTGCGAACTGTGCGTATGGCCGTGGATCCAGAGGTCCGCCGCCGGCAGCAGCGCGTCGAGATCGCTCGCGAAGGCCGGATTCGACGGCGCGGCGGCGTAGTCGGGCGAGACGGAACGCCAGCTCGGCAGATGGTGGGTCACCACGACCCGGCGGCCGACGGCCGGCCGATCGAGTGCGGCACGCAGCCAGTCGCGCGAGCGCTCGTGCAGCACCACCGAGTCCTCGGGCGTGAAGCGGCGGGTGCCGGCGGCCGCAGAGGGGTCGCCGACGTCGATCTTGTGATAGTCGAGCATGACCCGGCGTGCGCCGGCCATCGCGTCGGCCGCCGACATCCGGACCGGACGGCCCGGGCGCTCGTGCAGCCGGTAGTCGGTCCAGACGGTGCAGCCGATGAACTCGACACCCCCGAGCCGCACGGTGTCCTCCTCGAGGAGGTGGATGTCGAGCTGGCGCGCGGTCTCGCGCATCGCGGCGAGCGCCGGCTCGCGGACGGTGTCGAAGAACTCGTGGTTGCCGGCGACCTGCACGATCGGATGGCGGGGGAAGCTGCGGCGCGCCCAGTGCAGCGCCAGCGTGGCCTGACCGATGTCGCCGGCCAGCACCACCAGGTCGAAGGTATCGGGCGCGGCGGGCGGCACGAACGCCGCCCATTCGACGTGCAGGTCCGAGAGCACCAGCAGCCGCATCGCCGCGTCCTCCGCGCTCAGAACTTGGTGTAGCCGCCGTCGATCACGAACTGCTCGCCGGTGTGGTACGCCGACGCGTCGCTGGCGAGGTAGACCGCAATGCCGCCGAAGTCGTCGATGCCGCCCCAGCGACGGGCCGGGATGCGCGGCATCACCGCGTCGGCGAACTTCGGGTTGTTGACCGAGCGCTCGGTCATGTCGGTGACGATCCAGCCGGGGAGGATCGAGTTGACGCGCACGCGATGGCGCGCGAGCTCGACGGCCAGCGCGCGCACGAACGAGGTCACCGCCCCCTTGGAGGCGCCGTAGGGGCTGTTGCGCGCGGCGCCCTCGATCGCGGCGGTGCTGGCGGTCGCCACCAGCGAGCCGCCCTGCCCCCGCTCGGCCATGTGGCGCGCGGCGGCCCGGAAGGTCAGGAACACGCCGTCGACGTTGATGCGCTGCACCCGTCGGAACTCCTCCAGGCTCATCTCGGTCATCAGCGTGCCCTTGGACGAGACGCCGGCGTTGGCGAAGCAGGCGTCGACGTGGCCGAGCGCGGCGACCGAGGCGGCGAAGGCCGACTCGACCTGCGCCTCGTCGCCGACGTCGGCGACGAAGGCGTGCACGCGAGCGGCGTCGGGCGCCTCGGCGGCCAGCGCTGCCTTGGCCTTGGCGGTCTTGTCGGGGTTGGAGCCCCAGATCGCGACCGAGGCGCCCGAGGCCAGCAGCGCGCGGGCCATGCCGTAGCCGATGCCGCCGTTGCCGCCGGTGATCACCGCGGTGCGGCCGGTGAGGTCGAAGGGTGTGTACATGGGGGGTCTCCTCGGGTCGCGGGATCCGGTCGTGGCCGGCTCGGGCCTCCATGATACCGACCGCGGCGAGGGGCACGGCGTGCCGCGGCCGGCTGCATCCGCCGCGCCCGGACCGTGGCACGATCCGGTCTCGGCGGGCGACCGCCCGCTCGCTCCCCTACATCGATGTCGTCGCCTGACGATGTCGATGGCCCGACGCAGCGCAGCACCGTCCGCAACCCCCGGGGCACGCACCGACGATGAAACCCAAAGCCGACCCGCCCGCCACGCGCCCGCCCGCAACCCGCAGCGCCCGCGCCCCCCGCCCCCGCGCCGCACCGGCTCAGCGCCTGCCCCGCCACGAGCGCCGCGAGCAGATCCTCGCCAAGGCCTACCTGCACTTCTCCGAGCACGGCCTGAACGCCCAGACGCGGGCGCTGGCCGAGTCCTGCGGCGTCTCCCAGCGCCTGCTCTACAGCTTCTTCCCGAGCAAGGCCGCACTGATCGACGAGGTCTACCGCACCGAGATCGCGGGCTCGTTCAAGGCGATCTGGTTCGTCGAGCTGCAGGACCGCACGGTGCCGATCGAGGCGCGTCTGCAGCGCTTCTACACCGACTACTTCCAGACGGTGACCACGCGCCGCTGGCTGCGGCTCTTCCTGCATGCCTCGCTCGCGGACGTCGCGATGGCACCGGCCTACATCGCCACGATCGTCACCCACATGCTCGGGATCGTCGTCGCGGAGGCAGCGCACGAGCGCGGCTTGCGCGCACCCTCCGACGCCGCGCGCGTGCAGGAGATCGGCTGGGTGCTGCATGGCGCGATCTCGCACCTCGCGATCCGTCGACACGTCTACGGCAACGCCAACCCGATGCCGGCCGACGAGGTGATCGCGCTGCAGGTGCGCGTGTTCCTGGCCGGACTCGACGCGGTCCTGCCCGCCGCACCACGACGGCGCTGACCGCATCGGACCGCACCGTCGCGGGGCGCTTATCGTCAATTGACGATAAGCCATCGACGGGCGGATACTGATTCGGCTCGGCCGTCTCCGCGTCGAGTGCACGCGGCGCCCGTGACTGCGGTAGCGCGCCACTCCCTGGAGGCGTTCGATGAGCCACATGAAGGCACCTGTCGCGGGTCGCCGCGAGTTCCTGGCCGCTGCCGGCGCTGCCGGCGCCGGCCTGATGCTGCCGCCGGGCACCGCCTCGGCGTCCGACACGATCAACTTCTTCAGCTGGTCGGCGGGCGTCGACCAGGTCAAGAGCCACCTCTCGGCGTTCGAGAAGAAGACCAACCTGAAGGTGGTCTACAACAACGCGCCCTGGGCGCAGTACCGCGACACCATGGTCACCAAGTTCGTCGGCAGCGCGCCGATCGACATGCTGTGGGTGTCCGACAGCTGGCTGCCCGAGTGGGCCGACGCGGGCTGGATCGCCCCGATCGACGGCTTCGCCGACCTGATGCGCTACAACGCGGACGTCGACGACTTCTGCACGCAGTCGGTCCGGTACAAGGGCAAGCAGTACGGCATGACGTACTACAGCGACTACATGGCCTTTTTCAACGACGAGGCCAAGCTGAAGAAGGCGGGCATCACCGCCGCGCCGCGCACCTGGGACGAGGTGCTGCAGCAGTCGCTGCAGCTCAAGAAGACCGGCGTCTCCGAGTACCCGCTGATGCTGTCGATGGCCCGCGAGAGCTGGCTGATCGAGTTCATGTCGGCGCTGGTCTTCTCGAACGGCGGACGCTTCGTCGACGACGCCGGCAACGCGGTGATGGCGGACCCCGACAAGGGCGCGGTCAAGGCCCTGCAATGGGTGGTCGACGCGGTCAACAAGCACAAGATCGTCTCGCCTGCCTGCGTCGAGGTCGGCGAACTGAACGGCCTGAAGTCGTTCACCTCGGGCAACCACGCGTTCGCGCTGCTGGCGCGCTACCGCGTGCGCACGCTCAACGACCCGAAGCAGTCGCAGATCGCCGGCAACGCCCGGCAGTCGCTGATGCCCGCGGGCCCCGGCGGCAGCAACGCCAC
>CAIUGQ010000414.1 GCA_903898725.1 uncultured Burkholderiales bacterium
CCGGCGCCGCGCGGCGCAGCGCCAGCGCGGCCGGATGCAGCGATCCGGCCTCGAGCGCCGCGACCGTCGCGAGCACCCGCGGCGCATCGAGCGAGAGGGCGTGCGCGCCGTCGAGCAGGTCGAGCCGTTCGAGCGACAGCCGATCGTGCGTCAGCGTGCCGGTCTTGTCGAAGACGAATGCGTCGACGCCGGCGAGCGCCTCGATCGCCTGCGGGGAGCGGGCCAGCAGGCCGCGCCGCGCGAGCGTGCCGGCGGCGGCGAGCAGCGCGGTGGGCGTGGCGAGCGACAGCGCGCACGGGCAGGTGACCACCAGCACCGAGGCGGCCACCCAGATCGCCCGCGACGGGTCGATGGTGTGCCAGACCGCCCAGGCGAGGGCGGCGAGCACGAGGACGGCGATCAGGAACGGGCCGGCCCAGCGGTCGGCGATCTGCGCGATGCGCGGCTTGCGGGCGGAGGCCGCCTCGACTAGATCGGCGATCTCCTGGAGCCGCGAATCGCGGGCGGCGCGGGTCAGGCGCACGGTCAGCGGGCCGCTGAGGTTCAGGCTGCCGGCGGCGAGCGCATCGCCGGGCCGCTTGGCGATCGGGGTGCTCTCGCCGGTGAGCAGCGACTCGTCGGCATGGGAGCGGCCGGTCTCGACGATGCCGTCGGCCGGCACCGCCTGGCCGACCGCGACGCGCACCCGGTCGCCGGGGCGCAGCCGGCGCAGCGTCACCGTCTCCGTCCGGTCGGAGCCCAGCAGACGCTCCACGGTCTCGGGCAGGCGCGCGAGCAGGTCGGCGACCCCGGACAGCGCGCGCTCGCGCGCCGCCGCCTCGAGCCAGCGGCCGATCAGCAGGAAGGCGACGAACATGGTGAGCGAGTCGAAGTACACCTCGCCGCCTTCCAGGGAGGCGAGGCTGCTCGCGACGAAGGTCACGATGATGCCGAGCGACACCGGCACGTCCATGCCGATCCGGCGCGCGCGCAGGTCGCGCCAGGCGCTGCGCAGGAACGGGCCGGCCGCGAACAGCAGCGTGGGCAGCGTCAGCATCCATTCCGCCCACATCAGCAGGCGCCGCACGTCGTCGGGCATGCCGTCGGGGCCGGCGACGTAGCGGGGCACGGCGTACATCATCACCTGCATCATGCAGAGCACGGCGACGAGCATCCGCCACAGCGCGGTGCGCCGTCCTGCCGCCTGCACGTCGGCCATCGCCGCGCGGGCCACCGGCCGCGGCGCGTAGCCGAGCGCCGCGATCCGGCCGAGCAGCCCGGACAGCGGCTGGAGGTCGGGCCGGAACACGATCCGCGCCCGCCGCGTGGCCGCGTTGACCGAGACCTCGTCGACCACGCCCCGCAGCGCCTGTTCGATCGACACGACACAGGCCGCGCAGTGCACCCAGTCGACGGTCAGCACCGCCTCGAGCCGGCGCGCGCCGTCGCCGCGGGCGGGCAGCTCGCGGGCGACCTCGGCGAGCTCGTCCGGGTCGTCGAGGTGTCGGTAGGTGTCGGGCGGCGGCATCCGTGCGGGCGTGGCGATCGTGCCGAATGGGGACGCGTTGATCATAGCCAGCGCCACCGCCGGTCGGGCGGCCACGCCCGGGGATGACTTGATGCAGGTCAAGTCATGGTGGGGGAGGGGGGGTTTCGTAGCACAATGCAAGCCCTTGCGACCCCCTATGGATCCGCCCGAGATGACCATTCCGCGCGCCACCAAGATCGTGGCCACGCTCGGCCCCGCCTCCACCGACACGGCGACGCTGGAGCGGATGATCCTGTCGGGGGTCAACGTCGTGCGGGTCAACTTCTCGCACGGCACCGCCGAGGAGCACATCGGCGTGGTGAACCGGGTCCGCGAGATCGGCGCGCGGCTCGGCCGCGACATCGGCGTGCTGGCCGACCTGCAGGGACCGAAGATCCGGATCGGGAAGTTCGCCGACGGCAAGGTCACGCTGGTCGAGGGCGACCGGTTCACCTTCGACATCGACTGCGAGGTCGGCGACGAGACCCGGGTCGGGCTCGACTACAAGGACCTCGTCAACGACGTGAAGTCGGGCGACACCCTGCTGCTCAACGACGGCCGGATGATCATGCGGGTCGACCGGGTCACCGACCGGACGATCGACTGCACGGTGACGCTGGGCGGCGTGCTCTCGAACCGCAAGGGCATCAACCGCCAGGGCGGCGGGCTGTCGGCGCCGGCGCTGACCGCCAAGGACATGGACGACATCAAGACTGCGGTCGGCTTCGCGGCCGACTTCGTCGCCGTGTCGTTCCCCAAGAACGCCTCCGACATGTACATGGCGCGCGAGCTCTGCCGCGCCGCCGGCGGTCGCGCCTTGATGATCGCCAAGATCGAGCGCTTCGAGGCGATCGGCAACCTCGAGGAGATCCTCAAGGCCTCCGACGGGATCATGGTCGCCCGCGGCGACCTGGCGGTCGAGGTCGGTGATGCGGCCGTGCCCGCACTGCAGAAGCGGATGATCCGCATGGCCAAGGAGCTGAACCGGCTGACGATCACCGCCACCCAGATGATGGAGTCGATGATCGAGTCGCCGGTGCCCACCCGCGCCGAGGTGTCGGACGTGGCCAACGCGGTGCTCGACGGCACCGATGCCGTGATGCTCTCGGCCGAGACCGCCGCGGGGAAGTACCCGGTCGAGACCGTGGCCGCGATGGCGCGGGTCTGCGACGAGGCCGACCGCTCGGGCTCGTTCGCGCTCGACAAGGAGTTCCTGAACCGCACCTTCGGCCGGATCGACCAGGCCGTCGCGATGGCGGCGCTGTTCACCGCGGCGCACATGAAGATCAAGGCGATCGCCTCGCTCACGCAGTCCGGCTCGACCGCGCTCTGGATGTCACGGCTCGACTCGGGCGTGCCCATCTATGCGCTCACGCCCGAGGAGGGCAGCCGGCGCCGGATGTCGCTGTACCGCGAGGTGCATCCGGTGCCGATGACCTACACCGGGTCCGACCGGGAGAGCCTGCTGCTGGAGGTCGAGCGCAAGCTGGTCGACCTGGGCATCGTCGAACGCGGCGATCTGGTGCTGATGACCATCGGCACCCCGATCGGCAAGTCGGGCGGCACGAACACGCTGCAGATCGTGAGGGTCGGCGACCGCGCGTAGCGCGGCACCGGCCGACGGCCGGGTCGTGCGATTTTCCCGGCGCGAGCCGGGGTCCGCGCGGCATAATCGGCGCTTTCGGGACTTTCGCAGAGCCCCTCTGCAGGCAGGCGACGACGCGCGGGGCTGTGCGAAATTTCACACAGGAGTTCCTCCATGCCCCTCGTATCGATGCGCCAGCTGCTCGACCATGCCGCCGTGAACGGCTACGGCATCCCGGCCTTCAACGTCAACAACCTCGAGCAGGTCCAGGCCATCATGTCGGCCGCCGCCGAGATCGATGCGCCGGTGATCATGCAGGCTTCGGCCGGCGCCCGGAAGTACGCGGGCGAGCACTTCCTGCGCCACCTGATCCAGGCCGCCGTCGAGTCCTACCCGAAGGTGCCGGTCGTCATGCACCAGGACCATGGCCAGTCGCCGGCGATCTGCAAGGGCGCCATCGACCTCGGCTTCTCGTCGGTGATGATGGACGGCTCCCTCGAGGAAGACGGCAAGACCATCGCCAGCTACGACTACAACGTCGACACCACCCGCCGCGTCGTCGACATGGCGCACTCGGTCGGCGTGACGGTCGAGGGCGAGCTCGGCTGCCTGGGCTCGCTCGAGACGATGAAGGGCGACAAGGAGGACGGCCACGGCACCGACGCGACGATGACGCGCGAGCAGCTGCTGACCGACCCGGAGCAGGCCGCCGACTTCGTCAAGCGCACGCAGGTCGACGCGCTCGCGATCGCCATCGGCACCAGCCACGGCGCCTACAAGTTCTCGCGCAAGCCCACCGGTGACATCCTCGCGATCTCCCGCATCAAGGAGATCCACGCGCGGCTGCCGAACACCCACCTGGTGATGCACGGCTCGTCGTCGGTGCCGCAGGACCTGCTCGAGGAGATCCGCAAGTACGGCGGCGCGATGAAGGAGACCTACGGCGTGCCGGTCGAGGAGATCCAG
>CAIUGQ010000415.1 GCA_903898725.1 uncultured Burkholderiales bacterium
CGGAGCTCGCGTCGCAGGATCTTGCCGACGTTGCTCTTGGGCAGTTCGAGCCGGAACTCGATGTGCTTCGGCTTCTTGTAGCCGGTCAGGTTCCGGGCGCACCACTCCTGGACGTCGCGCTCGGTGAGGCCGGCGTCCTTGCGCACGACGAAGACCTTGATCGCCTCGCCCGAATGGCCGTCGGGGACACCGATGGCCGCGCACTCCAGCACACCCGGATGCGCGGCGACCACCTCCTCGATCTCGTTCGGGAACACGTTGAAGCCCGAGACCAGGATCATGTCCTTCTTGCGGTCGACGATCTTCACGTAGCCGCGCTCGTCGAACAGGCCGATGTCGCCGGTCTTGAAGAATCCGTCGGGCGTGAAGGCCCGCGCGGTCTCGTCGGCGCGATGCCAGTAGCCGACCATGACCTGGGGGCCGCGCAGGCAGAGCTCGCCGCGCTCGCCGAGCGGCAGCTCCTTGCCGTCGTCGTCGCGGACCGAGACCTCGCACGAGGGCACCGGCAGGCCGACCGTGCCGGAGAACTCGGTCAGCGTGACCGGGTTGATCGTGCCGACGGCGCAGGTCTCGGACAGCCCGAACCCTTCCCCGAGCGGCACGCCGGTGACCTCGAACCACTTGTCGGCGACCGCCTGCTGCGTGGCCATGCCGCCGCCGCCCGCGAACAGCAGGCGCGAGAAGTCGAGCTTCGCGAAGTCCGGATGGTTGGCCAACGCGTTGAACAGCGTGTTGAGCGCCGGAAAGGTGTTGACCGGGTGCTTGGCCAGCTCGGCGATCAGGCCGGGAATGTCGCGCGGGTTGGGCACCAGCAGCTGGCAGGTGCCGCTCTTCATGCCCAGGCCGAAGGCGACCGCGAGCATGTAGATGTGGTACAGCGGCAAGGCGCACAGGGCCGTGCCGCCCTCCTCGCCGAAGCGCTCGCGCAGGCGGTCCTGCACCGGCTGGAACCATGCCTCGCCCTGCAGGATGGCCGCGACGACGTTGCGGTGCGAAAGCATCGCGCCCTTCGACAGGCCGGTGGTGCCGCCGGTGTACTGCAGGAACGCCAGGTCGTCGTGCGCCATCTGCACCGCGCGGTAGGGCAGGCGGCTGCCGGCATCGAGCGCCTCGGCGAAACGCGTGACGCCCTGGAGCTCGAAGGGGGGCACCAGCTTCTTGACGTGCCGCACGGCGAAGTCGACGACGCGGCCCTTCACCGGACCGAGCATCTCGCCCACCGAGGCGAGCACGACCTGCCGCACCGCGGTGCGGGCGATCACCTGCTGCAGCGTGGCGGCGAAGTTCTCGAGGATGACGATCGCCTCGGCGCCGGAATCCTTGAGCTGGTGCTCGAGTTCGCGCGGCGTGTAGAGCGGATTCACGCAGACGGCGGTGCAGCCCGCCCGCAGCACGCCCGCGACGGCCACCGGAAACTGCAGCAGGTTCGGCAGCATCACCGCGATGCGCTGGCCGCGGCCGTATCCCTGCGACTGAAGCCAGGCGGCGAAGGCACGCGAGCGCTCGTCGAGCTCGCCGAAGCGCATCGTGCGGTCCATGCAGATGTAGGCCGGCCGGGACCGGTGACGCGCGAGGCTCTCGTCGATCAGCGCGTTGAGCGAAGGATAGGTGCCGGGGTCGATGTCGGCCGGCACGCCGGCGGGGTAGGACTTGAGCCAGAAGCGATCCACGGGTCTTCCTCCAGGGTCGTGCGGTCTTCGCCGCGCGGGGGCGATCATAGCCCGGCCGCACACCTGCCGGCGCGAAGCCCGCCCCGTGCGCGGGCTCTCAGCGCCGGTTCTCCGCCCGAGCCGCAGCGAGGCGGCGGAACAGCCAACCGCGCGCCGGCTCGACCCCGGTCCGCACGAACTCGATGGGACTGGGGTCGAGCAGGAAGCGGCGCTGCAGCGCCTCCACGCCCGGGGCACCGGCGAACAGCACCCGATCGCCCGTCGCCAGCACCGTGTCCTCCGCGGGCAGCGCGATCGAGGCCCCCCGGTCCGACTCGGAC
>CAIUGQ010000416.1 GCA_903898725.1 uncultured Burkholderiales bacterium
CTCGACTGGGACGGCCTCGTGCGCGCGCTCGACTCGTTCGGCCTGGCGGCCGTACGCGAGTCGCGCCGCCCCGAGGCGCTGCAGGCCGACGAGCTGCCCGCGCTGGTCGCGCTCGCCGACGGCGGCTTCGCGCTGCTCACCGACGCCACCCAGGCACGCGATCCGGCGCTGACCGCCGCGCAGGCCGGCTGGTGCGTGCGCCTGAGCGTGGTCCCCGGTGCCGACATGCGCTCGGGCATCCCGTCGATCCGCAGCGCGCGCGCCTGGTTCTGGAAGGTGCTCTGGAAGCTCAAGGGTCACTACGTGCACGTGGCGATCGCCACGCTCGTGATCAATTTGCTGTCGATCGCGATCTCGCTGTACGTGATGAACGTCTACGACCGCGTCGTGCCCAACCGCACCTACGAGACCCTGTGGGTGCTGACCGTCGGCACGCTGATGGCGCTGGCCTTCGAGTTCGCCGCCCGCATGCTCCGCGGCTGGTTGATCGACTCGGCCGGCAAGCGCGCGGACCTGGAGATCTCCTCCGGCCTCTTCGCGCGGCTGCTGTCGATCCGCCTCGAGGCCAAGCCCGCGTCCTCGGGCGCCTTCGTGAGCAACCTGCGCGACTTCGAGTCGATCCGCGACGTGCTCACCTCGGCCACGCTCACCGCGCTGATCGACCTGCCCTTCGTCGTGCTCTTTCTGGCGGTGATCTTCCTGATCGCACCGCCGCTGGCGATCGTGCCGCTGGTGGCGATCGCGCTGGTGCTGATCGCCGGCATCGCGGTGCAGGGGCCACTCGCGCGCAGCATCCGCAGCTCGATGAAGGACGGCTCGCAGCGCCAGGGCCTGGCGGTCGAGTCGGTCGAGGGCCTGGAGACGCTCAAGGTCAACAACGCCTACCGCTTCGCCCAGCAGCGCTGGCAGTGGTACACCGAAGCGGTGGCCGCCACCTCGATGCGCTCGCGCAACCTGTCGGCGCTGGTGACGAACTTCACGATGACCGTCAGCCAGCTCGTCACGATCGTGACGGTCGTCTGGGGCGTGACGCTGATCCACGCGGGCCAGCTCTCGCTCGGCGGGCTGATCGGTGTGGTGATCCTGTCGGGCCGCGCGATCGGTCCGCTCGGGCAGGTGGCCTCGCTCGCGGTGCGGCTGCAGCAGGCGCGCAGCGCCTTCGAGGGGCTGCAGGCGCTCATCGACCGACCGTCCGAG
This sequence comes from uncultured Burkholderiales bacterium, assembly GCA_903898725.1. Classification (GTDB taxonomy): domain Bacteria; phylum Pseudomonadota; class Gammaproteobacteria; order Burkholderiales; family Burkholderiaceae_E; genus UBA4615. The sequence continues at coordinate 1,198 of CAIUGQ010000416.1, forward strand.
CGCGAGGCCGACCGCAGCTACCTCGCGCTGGTCGCGCCGCGCGGCGACCTGTCCTTCTCGAGCGTCGACTTCAGCCACGACCGCAATGGGCCCACGCTCTTTCGCGGCTTCGACCTGAACCTGCGCGCCGGCGAGAAGGTCGCGCTGCTCGGGCGCACCGGCAGCGGCAAGTCCACCCTGCTGCGGCTGGCCGCGGGCCTGTACACGCCGACCGCGGGCATGATCCGCATCGACGGCATCGAGGCCCGCCAGCTCGACCCCGCCGAACTGCGCGGCGTCGTCGGCCTGGTGCCGCAGCAGCCGCGCCTGTTCCTCGGCTCGCTGCGCGAGAACCTCGAGCTCGCGCGCAGCGACCGCGGGCCCGACGACGCGCGCCTGCTGTGGGCCCTGCGCGCGCTCGGGCTCGACACGATGATCGCCCGCCACCCGCGCGGCCTGGACCTGCAGCTCGGCGAGGACGGCGCGGGGCTGTCGGGCGGGCAGCGCCAGCTCGTCGCGCTCACCCGGCTGCTGCTGCGCGACCCGCGCATCGTGCTGCTCGACGAGCCCACCAGCGGCCTCGACCAGAACAGCGAGAAGCAGGTGATCACGGCGCTCGGCGAGTGGGCGCGCGACCGCAGCCTCGTGGTGGCGACGCACCGGCCGGCCGCGCTCGAGCTGGTCGACCGCATCATCGTCATCGAGGCCGGCCGCATCGTGCTCGATGCGCCGCGCGCGGCGGCCCTCGAGCAGCTCGCCCGCGGCATCACCGTGCCGGTCGCCGACGCCCGGGAGGTGCCCCGTGTACAGGGCTGAGCACGACGGCGCGGCACCGCCCCCCGGCGGCCCGCCCGCCCTCCCCCCCGGCCCGCCCGAGCCCCCTGGCTCCGCGCTTCCGTCCGGCGGCCTGCCTGCCCCGATGCCCCCGCCCGGCCCGACCGTGACGCTCGCCCCGCCGCGTCTCGCGCCCCCGCCGCCCCGCCGCCCGTGGCTCGCGTTCCTGTCGGTGTCGCTGCTGGCCGCGGTGGTCGGCGGCTTCCTGCTGTGGGCCTGGCAGGCGAAGCTCGAGGAGGTGACCCGCGGCAACGGCCGGGTGATCCCGTCGAGCAAGGAGCAGGTCATCCAGAGCCTCGAGCCCGGCGTGCTGACCGCGCTGCTGGTCAAGGAAGGCGACCGCGTCGAGCGCGGTCAGGTGCTGATCCGCATGGACGACACCCGCGTCTCGGCGCTCTTTCGCGAGCTGCAGGGCAAGGTCGCGGCGCTCTCGGCGCAGGCCGCCCGGCTGCGCGCCGAGGCCTACGGCGAGCCGCTGAAGTTCCCCGCCGAGACCAACGCCCTGCCCGCCCTGGTGCGCCGCGAGACCGAGACCTTCAACGCCCGCCGCAAGGCGGTCGACGAAGGCGCCGAATCGCTGCGGCGCGGCATCGCGCTGCTCGACCGCGAGATCGAGATCGTCGACCCGCTGGTCTCGCGCGGCCTGGTGTCCGAGGTCGAGGCCCTGCGCCTCAAGCGCCAGCGCAACGACCTCGCGCTGCAGCTCACCGACCGCCAGAACCGCTACCGGGCCGAGGCCGCCGGCGAGCTGAACAAGGTCGAGGCCGAGCTCGCCCAGACCCGCGAGACCGCGAACGCCCGCGCCGATTCGTACCGGCGCACCGAGCTGCGCTCGCCGATGAAGGGCACCGTCAAGAGCATCCGCGTGACCACCATCGGCGGCGTCATCTCGCAGGGCCAGGAGCTGATGCAGATCGTCCCGATCGAGGACACCCTGGTGGTCGAGGCCTTCGTCAAGCCCGCCGACGTCGCCTTCCTGCGGCCCGGCCAGAAGGCGGTCGTCAAGCTCTCCGCCTACGACTACGCGATCTACGGCGGCCTCGATGGCACGGTCGAGTTCATCAGCCCCGACACCCTGCGCGACGAACGCCGCGGTGCGCTGGCCGGTGCCGGCGGCGCCGACCCCGACGAGACCGGCGCCTTCTACCGGGTGCTGATCCGCACCCCTGCCAGCGGGCTGCGCGCCCCCGACGGCAGCGAGCTGCCGATCCTCCCCGGCATGACCGCCACCGTCGAGATGCTGGCCGGTCACAAGACCGTGCTGCAGTACCTGCTCAAGCCGCTGAATCGGGCCGGGCAAGGGATGCGGGAGCGCTAGGCACGCCAATTGCCTCACAGACAGTCTGCGTCAAACCCTTGATACTCATGGTCTTTTCACAAATCGGCGTGAAAGGATCGTGATCCGACCCCAATTAAGTCGGACGATCGAGCCGATTGTCAGGATCAATTAGCACTCACGACTTCAGAGTGCTAGCATCATTCCACAGGGGCGTTTCGCCCCGAGAAAGGAAGATCGGATGACCCGCTCCTCGACCGCTCTGGTGACTCCCTCGCACGCCTTCGCAGGCGGGTTGGCGGTTCCGGCCGTCGGCAACATCGATGCGTACATCTCGGCCGTCAACCGGCTGCCGATGCTGTCCGCAGAGGAAGAGGTCGCGCTCGCCCGCCGCCTGCGGGATTCCGGCGACCTCGAGGGCGCCCGCCAGCTGATCGTCTCGCACCTGCGTCTGGTCGTGTCCATCGCCCGCCAGTACCTGGGCTACGGCCTGCCGCACGCCGACCTGATCCAGGAAGGCAACATCGGCCTGATGAAGGCGGTCAAGCGCTTCGACCCCGACCGCGGCGTGCGGCTGGTGTCGTTCGCCATGCACTGGATCAAGGCCGAGATCCACGAGTACATCCTGAAGAACTGGCGGCTGGTGAAGGTGGCCACCACCAAGGCCCAGCGCAAGCTGTTCTTCAACCTGCGCTCGCACAAGCCCGATCAGCACACGCTGAGCCCCGACGCGGTCGAGGCGATCGCCCGGGAGCTGAACGTGCGCGCCCAGGACGTCGTCGAGATGGAGACCCGCATGGGCGGGGGCGACATCGTCCTCGACCCGGCGCCCGACGACGGCGACGAGGCCTGGGGCCCGATCGCCTACCTGCAGGCACCGAGCGCCGAGCCGACCCAGCAGCTCGAGGCCCGTCAGACCGACCGGCTGCACGGCGAGGGCATCCGCCGCGCACTCGACACGCTCGACGCCCGCAGCCGCCGGATCATCGAGGCCCGCTGGCTGAAGGACGAGGACGATGGCGGCACGATGACCCTGCACGAGCTGGCCGACGAGTTCGGCGTGTCGGCCGAGCGGATCCGCCAGATCGAGGCCAAGGCGATGAAGACGATGAAGGGCGCGCTGGCCGAGTTCGTCTGACGCGGCGACCACCGCCGTTCCCACGACGGCCGCCCACGGGCGGCCGTCTGCATTTCGGACAGGCCGCTCACGGGCGGCCGTCTGCGTTTCGGACCGCCGCCCCGTGCACGCGTGGCGCGCGTCACACGGGTTGGCAGTCCGCACCGTCCCGCGGGCGCTATGCTCCGACCCACGACCGCGCCCTCCCCTCCGGCGCGGCATCGCCCCGGTGCCTCACACCGCGGCGCCCTCCCTCGGCACGCACCTGCGACGACCCGAATGACTGCTCCCGTCCCGCCCGCCCCCGCGGCCTCGCCGACCGGCGCCACCGGCCCCCGGGTGCGCCGACCCGAGCCGGTGCTCGCCGTCGGGCTCGCGCGCAACTGCGGCGGCGCCATCGGTGCGGCCGTCGCGCGGGTGTCGGCCGCGCTGGCCGCCTTCGAGCACGTTCAGTGGCTGGTCATCGAGAGCGACAGCTCCGACGACACCGTCGCCCGCCTCGAGGCCCTGCGGCGCGAGCATCCCGGCTTCGACTTCGAGTCGCTCGGCGAGCTGCGCCGCACGATGCCGCTGCGCACCGACCGCATCGCCCACTGCCGCAACCGCTACCTCGAGCGGCTCGCCGACGACCCGCGCTACCGCGACGTGCAGATCCTGGTGGTGGCCGACCTCGATGGCGTCAACGACCTGCTCACCCCCGAGGGCCTGCTGTCGTGCTGGGACTTCGAGGGCTGGGACGTGTGCACGGCGAACCAGCGTGCGCCCTACTACGACCTCTGGGCCCTGCGCCATCCCGACTGGATGCAGGGCGACTGCTGGCGCCAGTACGAGTTCCTGAAGGCGCACGGCCTGCCCCGCGAGCAGGCGCTCCAGGCCGCCGTGCACTCGCGCCACCTGCGCATCCCCGAGGACGCCGCGCCCATCGAGGTCGAGTCGGCCTTCGGCGGGCTGGGCGTCTACCGCCGCGCCGCGATCGGCGACTCGCGCTACATCGGCCTGGCGCCCGACGGCGGCGAGCTCTGCGAGCACCTGACCTTCCACGCCGCGCTCCGCGCGAAGGGGCGGCGGATCTTCATCAATCCGCGGATGGTCAACGTCGGCTGGGTCGAGCACACCCGCCACCTGCAGTTCTGGCCGACGCTCAAGCGCAACTGGTGGGCGCCGCCCAAGGAGTGGCTGATGCGCAGGCTCCGCGGGGCACGGGGCTAGCCAGGCAGCGCCGCCGGAAGCCGCAGGACTGTGTCGGTTCGTCACTTCCACCGGAAAACGGTGCGCCGGGCGGCGCCCCGCTGCCTTCGGATTGGCGATCCGCCCGTCCGATCGTTACACTTCGGCTAAGCCCGTCCGTCGCGGGCACCTCCACATCCGTCCCCGGAGCCCGCCTTGACCCGCCACAGCCTGCGTCTCGCGCTCGCCGCCTCGCTGATGTCCGCCAGTGCCGCCCACGCAGCGATCTTCACGGACACCTTCGAGACGTACACGACAGCGCCCGGCTTCGAGACCTTCAGCACCGCGCTGGCACCCATCGGGGGCGGCGTCGCGACCTGGACCGTGGGCGGTGACGTCGACGTGGTCTCCACCTCGCTGTCGGGCTTCGGCACGCCGGCCAGCCAGGGCAACTACGTGCTCGACCTGAACGGCACGGGCGCCGGCTCCATCACCGCGCTGCTCGGCGGCCTGGTCGCCAACCAGCAGTACCGCGTCGACTTCCAGTACGCCGGCAACATGGCGGGCGACCTCGGCGTCGCCAGCCGCGGCTTCGACGTGGGCATCGTCGGGGGCGCGTCGCAGTTCTTCGACAACCCGTCCACGACCTTCGCCGAGGGCGCCTTCACCTTCACCGCCACGGGCGCGTTCGCGCAGCTGCGCTTCGCGGGCAACACCGCGTCGCCCTACGGCGGCGTGATCGACAACGTCAGCGTCGCGGCCGTCCCCGAGCCGCACGAGTGGGCGATGATGCTCGCGGGCCTGGGCCTCGTCGGCTGGGCCGCTCGCCGGCGTCGCGAGCAGTCGGGCACGGCCCCGATGGGCGTCGCCGCCTGAGTCTGCGGCAGTCGCGACCGGCAGACGGCCACCTTCGGGTGGCCGTTTTGCATCCGGGGCCGGCAACGCAGGGTCAGCCGCTGCGACCGTCCGGCCTGATCCGGAAGGCGAACTGCATGTAACGGGTGTCGCTCGCGATCGCGCGGATCAGCAGCACCCCGACGAACTGCACCACGTACTTGAGCGGGGAGCGGCTGCGCGCGGCCAGTCCGTTGATGCCCTCGAGTCGCTCCACCGCATAGCCGCTCTGCTCGAAGGTCCGCCTCAGGCTCTTCTCGGTGAAGAACCGCAGGTGCGTGCGGTCGAGCACCCCGCTGTCCCGGTACGCCCAGTCCTTCCTGACCAGCAGCTCGAACAGGTTGATCGCATACCGGACGTTCGGTACGGATCCGACCAGCACCCCGCCCTGCCGGAGCTTTCGCCGGATGGTGCCGAGGAAGAAGGCGGGGTCCGCCATGTGCTCGATGACGTCGTTGCAGACGACCACGTCGAAGTAGGCGTCGGGGAGGTCGTCGACCGCCTCCTCGTAGGTCGCGACGATCACGGTGTCCAGCCGCTCGCGGGCGAGCGCCGCCGCTTCGCCCGAGGGCTCGATGCCCCAGTACGCGCAGGCGGTTCCGATGTTGCTGCGAAACGCGCCGGCCCCGCACCCGACTTCCAGTATCCGGGCGTCGTCCGGAAGGGCCGGCAGCAGCGCCGAGACGCTCTCTCGCCTGTGCCCGTAGTACTCCGTGCTCACGACAGATCCCTCGGATGACCCTCGATCCGGCACCTCGGGACGAGCGCGGAGGGCGACCGGCGAATCCTACCCTGGGCCTGGGAGCGCCCGACCGGTGCTCGGCGACACCTCATCGCACCGCCGCCCTCCGCGCCTGCAGCCAGTCCTTCACGCCCGACAGCAGCACCCCACCGCCCGACGCGCCGAAGGTCGACAGCGGCGTCCCGGGCCGGTTGAAGTCGGCCACGAAACTCAGCACCGCCGCGATCCGCGGGAACTCGCCGCGGCGCACGAAGGCCGGTGCGCCCGAGTCACCGCCCGCCGCCGAGGTCTCGAAGGCATTGCCGAGCGTGGGGCCGCCGAACGCGTCGCTCGTGGCGTCCGGTCCGTCGAAGTCGTAGAGGAAGAGCGCCGGCGCCTCGGGCAGGTCGGGCCGCGGCACCACCCGGTCGACCCGGTTGAGGCCCACCCGCTTGACCGCCGGATCCGCCCCGACACTCGGCGGACGGTCGCCCTGGCCGCTCGCGCCGTAGCCCACGAACGTGAGCGCCGTGCCCTGCCGCAGCGGCCCATAGAAGGGTGTGTAGACCGGCACGCCGTCGGGCACGTCCTCCTCGAGCTCGAGCAGCGCGACGTCGTCGAACGCGAACGGCTTGGTGAAGCCCTTCCACCCCGGATGCACGTGCACGCGCGCCACGCCGAACTGCAGCGGCTCCCCCGCATTGAGCTGCGCCGTGACCGCCGTGGGCGTCTGCCCGGCCACCACGTGCGCGGCGGTGAGCACCAGGCGCCGGTGAATCAGCGCGCCGCTGTACGCCCCGCCGTTGACCCGCAGGCTCACCACGCCCGCCCACGGCGAGGACGGCAGGTTCGCATCGATCCGGGCCGAGGGGTCATCCGGCGGCAGACCGGCCATCAGCGCCCGGGCCTCGCGGCCGGACCACCCGGCCGCAAGGGCTGCACCCGCCACGAGCACGCGGCGGCGAGCCCGCCCGGCGCCGTCGGGGGCGGCCGAGGGCGCGCAAGGCAGGAGGCTTCGAGGGGGCGGGATCATCGGAGCGCGCAGTGTGGACCCCGCATCGCGACCGGGCAATCCTGTCCTCGGTGACACAGTTCCTGTGTGCACCGCCCCCTCCCGGGCAGAGTGGCCGAGCGTGCGGGGCCTGCCCCGCGCGAGCGGTCCGAGGCAAATCGCCCCGGCTGCGCCAAGGATCCCGCCCACCGAGCAAGGTCTCCCGCACGATGTCCCTGCAGCACGCGACCCACGCCCCCTCGGCGCAGCCCATCGAATCGGGGCTCGCCCTGACGCGCCGCGCCGGTACCGTGCTCTGCATCGCCGTCGCCTCCGACTGTGGATCCAGCCTCAGGGCCGCGGTCGACCGGACCGCCGATGCGCTGTCCTCGTTCGATCAGGTGCGCTGGCTCGTCGTCGAATGCGGCAGCAGCGACGACACCGTCGCGCAGCTGCGTGCCCTGCAGATCGAGCGCCCCGGATTCGAGTTCGAATCGCTCGGGCAGCGGGCGCTCGCGTCGACCCCCGGTCCGCACCGCAGCTCGCTCGGTCGCGCACGCTGCCTGGAGCGGCTCGCGAGCGATCCGCGCTATCGCGACGTCGCCCACCTCGTCGACGTCGATCTCGGCCATACCCGCAGCGAAATCGGCACGATCCGCGGCTGAGTCGCATCCTCGCGGCTACACTGCGCCGATGAGCATTCGGGAACACGCGGTGATCGCCGCCGGGAACACGTCGCCTGCCTCAGCCCCCGCCAGGACCCGTGCCCTGGCCCTCGCGGCGCTGCTCGCGTGCGCGTCGCCCGGCGCACCGGCCGTGGCCGCGACCCTTCTCAACGGCGACTTCGAGCTGGGCAACACCGGCTTCACCTCGAGCTACACCTACGTCGATCCCGCCTCGAACCTGATGCAGGTCGAGGGCACCTACACCGTCGGCCCGTCTCCCGCCGCCACCAGCCCGTACTGGCCGACCGACCCGTCGGGTGCCTCCGGGAACATGCTGATCGTCAACGGCGCGAACCCCGGCAGCCAGCTGGTGTGGACGCAGCAGGTGACCGACGCCGTGGCGAACCAGAGCTACACGCTCGGCGCGTCGTTCGCGAGCCTGGTGTCCAGCGGGGCCTCCGCGTCCCTGCAGTTCACCGTCGATGACGTCGCGGTCGGCGGCGTGCAGACCGTCACGTCGGCGAGCTTCAGTGCGTATGCCGCCAGCTTCGTCGCGCCGTCGGCGAGCTTCACGCTGCGGCTGGTGAACTACGAGACCGCAGCGCTCGGCAATGACTTCGCCGTCGACAACCTCAGCATCGCGGCCGTCCCCGAGCCGCACGAGTGGGCGATGCTGCTCGTCGGTCTCGGCCTGGTGGGCTGGGCCGCGCGGCGGCGCAACGCGGCGCCTACCGTCGTGGTCGACCCGGCGGCCTGATCGGACGGGTCGCCCTCAGCGACCGTAGTACGCCCGATACCACGCCACGAAGCGCCGCACGCCCTCGCGCACGTCGGTGCCCGGCTTGAAGCCGATCAGCGCCGTCAGCGCCGAGACGTCGGCGAAGGTCGCGGGCACGTCGCCGGGCTGCATCGGCAGCAGCCGCTTGTGCGCCTGCATCCTCAACGCATCCTCGATCGCCGCGATGAAGTCCGCGAGCGCGACCGGGTACGAGTTGCCGATGTTGAGCACCCGGTACGGCGATGGGACATGGCCGAGCACCCGCACCACGCCTTCCACGATGTCGTCCACGTACGTGAAGTCGCGCTTCATGTCGCCGTGGTTGAAGACGTCGATCGGCCGCCCCGAGAGGATCGCGTCGACGAACAGGAAGGCCGCCATGTCCGGCCGGCCCCAGGGTCCGTAGACCGTGAAGAATCGCAGCCCCGTGGTCGGCAGCCCGAAGAGGTGGCTGTACGCGTGCGCCATCAGCTCGTTGGCCTTCTTCGTCGCCGCATACAGGCTCACGGGGTGGTCGACCCGATCCCCCTCGGAGAACGGCATCGTCTCGTTGCCGCCGTAGACGCTCGACGACGACGCATAGACCAGGTGCCCCACGCCCGCGTGGCGACAGCCCTCCAGCACGTTGACGAAGCCCACCAGATTCGACTGAGCGTAGGCCTGCGGGTTCTGCAGCGAGTGCCGCACCCCGGCCTGCGCCGCCAGGTGGACCACCCGCTCGAAGCCGCCCGACTCGAAGAGCGCCGCCGTCGCCGCCCGGTCCGCCACGTCCAGACGCTCGAACGAGAAGCCCGGCGTCGCCTGCAGCCGGGCCAGCCGCGCGGCCTTGAGCGCCGGGTCGTAGTAGGCGTCGAGCGAGTCGACGCCCACCACCTCGCAGCCGTCGGCGAGCAGCCGCTGCGAGACGTGCATGCCGACGAAGCCGGCCGCGCCGGTGACCAGCACCTTCATGCCGCGGGCCTCACCGCCGCCCGATCGCCAGGTACTCGAGGCCCGAGGCGCGTGGTAGCGACGGCGGGAACATGTTGCGGCCGTCGATGATCACAGGCGACTTCAGCGCCGCCCGGATCGCATCGAAGTCGGGGCTGCGGAACTCCTTCCACTCCGTCACGATGACCAGCGCGTCCGCGCCCTCGAGCGCCTGCATCGGGCTGTCCGCATAAGCCACGCCCGGCGCGTCGCCCAGCAGCCGGTGCGCCTCGTGCATCGCCACCGGGTCGTAGACGCAGAGCGTCGCGCCGCGCGCCAGCAGGTCCGCGATCACCACGCGGCTCGGCGCCTCGCGCATGTCGTCGGTGTTCGGCTTGAAGGCCAGCCCCCAGAGCGCGAAGCGCAGGCCCGTGAGGTCCGCGCCGAAGCGCGCCACCACCTTCTCGGCCAGCACGTGCTTCTGCGCCTCGTTGGCCGCCTCCACCGCGCCCAGCACATGCAGCGCGCGGCCGTGCGCCGAGGCCGTGCGCATCAGCGCCTTCACGTCCTTCGGGAAGCACGAGCCGCCGTAGCCCGCCCCCGAGTACAGGAAGTCATAGCCGATGCGCGGGTCCGAGCCGATGCCCTGGCGCACCAGCTCGATGTCCGCGCCGAGCTGCTCGGCCAGCAGCGCCATCTCGTTCATGAACGAGATCCGCGTCGCCAGCATCGCGTTCGCCGCGTACTTGGTGAGCTCCGCCGAGCGCACGTCCATCACCACCAGCCGCTCGTGGTTGCGCTGGAAGGGCGAGTAGAGCGCGCGCATCAGCAGCACCGCCTGCTCGTCGTCGGCGCCCACCACGATGCGGTCCGGCCGCATGAAGTCCTCCACCGCCGCCCCTTCCTTCAGGAACTCCGGGTTCGAGACCACCGCGTAGGGCACCTTCACGTTGCGCCGCCCGAGCTCGTCGGCGATGACCGAGCGCACCCGGTCCGCCGTGCCCACCGGCACCGTCGACTTGTCGACCACCACCTTGTAGTCCGTCATGTGGCGCCCGATGCCGCGCGCGGCCGCCAGCACGTGGGAGAGGTCCGCCGAGCCGTCCTCGTCCGGCGGCGTGCCGACCGCGATGAACTGGATCGTGCCGTGGTCCACCGCGCGCTCGACGTCGAGCGTGAACTTCATGCGCTTGGCCGCCACGTTGCGCCGGACCATGTCCTTCAGGCCCGGCTCCCAGATCGGGATCTCTCCGGCGGACAGCATGTCGATCTTGCGCGGGTCGACGTCCAGACAGAGGACGTCGTTGCCCATTTCGGCGAGGCAGGCGCCGGAGACGAGGCCGACGTAGCCGGCGCCTGTAATGGTGACTTTCATTCACGGATCTTAGCGACGCACGAACGCCGGCTCCCCCCACGATCGGGGGAGGTACCGACCGCAGTGAACGGCCTCGACATTGCCGTGTGATGACCGATCGGGCCTCGCATCCGACCGAACGCCGGATGCCTCGCGGCACAGCCGACGGGAGGCGATTCGCACAGAGGTCGGACCTGCTACCCTCCCGCGTCGCCGCCCCCCTGCTTCACCCGGCCCCATGCCGCTGATTCGTTCCGTGCTGTTCCCGCCTCGCTGGATGCGCCTGCTCGCGCTGCTGGCGTTCGCGCTCGTTGCGGCGAACCTCTTCTGGCACGGCGCCCAGCCCTACGCGGTCGGCGTCTTCCGGGAACCCTGGGACAAGCTCGCGCATCTCGTCCTCTACGGCGGCTTCGGCGGTACCGCCTGGGTGATGCTGGGCGGAGGACGGCCGACCGCGGATCTCCTGGCCCCGATGGCAGCCGTGACGGTCGGCGTGGCGGACGAGTTCGCCCAGTCCTTCAGCCCGGGGCGCGTCGTCGGCCTGGGCGACATCGCGGCCGATGCCATCGGCGCGCTGCTGGTGGTGGCGACGCTGGTCCTGCTGCGCGAACGGTACCGTCCGGCATCGCTGCACGACGCCCGGGGCTAAGCCCGCCTGCCCGACGCGGATCGGACGCGTTGGAAACACGCGCACATGTGACGTCCTTCCGGCAATCACCCGACAAGGTGAGTACGTTCTCCTTATAGCCGAACCGCGCGGTTGCGGTCGGCTCGAAGCCCGGATTACCCTTGTCTCGGGACGCTCTGCCTGGCGCGTCCCAAATGGCCTCCTCACCTCGCTGGCTCTGGACA
>CAIUGQ010000417.1 GCA_903898725.1 uncultured Burkholderiales bacterium
GCCCGCTCAGCGGCCCAGCTCGTCCCAGTGCATGAACGAGCGGCTCGCCGCCGACGCGAGGCCCGCCCGCCCGTAGCCGTTCGCATGCAGCCAGAACGCGACCTGCGCACGGTGGGCGCATTCCGCGTCGACCTCGCTGTCGCCGACGAGCACCGCCTCGCGTGGGGAGGCGCGCAGCACATCGATCGCGTGCAGCAGCGGGGCCGGATGCGGCTTGCGCCACGCGCAGGTGTCGGCGCCGACGACGACCGGGAACCGGTGCGCGAGCCCGGCGGCCTCGAGCAGCCGATGCGCCATCCGCTCGCTGCGGTTGGTGCACACCGCGATGCGGGCGCCGCTCGCGGCGAGGGTGCCCAGGAAGGCATCGACGCCGGGGTAGGGCGCCGCCCCGTCCGCCAGCCGTGCGGCATAGCGCCGCTCGAACGCGTCGGTGAGCGCGCCGAGGTCCCGGCAGCCCGCGGCGGCCGCCGACCGGGTCACCATCGCCTCGATGCCGGTGCTCAGCGCGGCCCGCGCGGACTCGAAGGAAGCGCCCGCCGCGCCCTGCCCGGCGAGCGCCTCGTTCAGCGCGCCGAGCAGGTCGGGCAGGGTGTCGACGAGGGTGCCGTCGAGGTCGAACACCCAGGCCGCGGGCGCGTGCATCTCAGGACGCGGCTGCCAGCGCCGACGCGGCGCGGTCGACCTCGGCCTGCTCGCCCAGCCAGAAGGTCGGGCTCGCATCGAGGTAGTCGTGCGTGTGCACGACCACCCGCTGCGCGTCGACGTTCACCACCGCGTAGGCCGGCGGCTCGTGGCTGCCCGGGATGTCGTCCTCGGCGACGAAGTCGAGCCGCACCTGATGGTTGGTGCCGCGCAGCGTCGAGAACGGCAGGCCCAGCCAGCTCCCGCTGATCGGCCGGTGCACGTGGCCGAAGAACAGGTGGCGCAGGTCACCGAGGTGCGGACGGACGACCTCGGTGAAGGCGGCGCGCTGCACCAGTCCGATGCGGTCCATCGAGGGCAGGCCGATGTCGAACGGCGGATGGTGCATGAACACCAGGTGCGGCCGACCGCGCCCCGCCTCGAGCTGACGGGCGAGCCACGCCATCCGCGTCTCGCAGTACCAGCCCATGTGCGTGCCGGGCTGGTTGGTGTCGAGGAACAGCAGTCGGGTGCCGTCGACGTCCACCGCGCTCTGGATGAAGCCGTCGGCATCGCGCGGCGCATCGGGGAAGCGCTCGAGGAGCGCGGCCCGGTCGTCGTGGTTGCCGATCAGCGGCACGCAGGGCACGGTGAGTGCCGCGAGGCACTCGTGCAGCGCTTCGTACGCACCGGGCTCGCCCGAGTGCGCGAGGTCGCCGGTGATGACGACGAGGTCCGCGTCGGCGTGCAGCGCGTTGATGCTGGCGACGGCGGCATCGAGTCGTGCGCGCGGGTCCAGCCCGTACAGGCGCCGGCCGGACACGACGAAATGCGGGTCGGTCAGGTGGATGAGCTTCATGGCGTCACTTGCGCGGCAGCAGCTTCTGCACGTCCTGGGTCATCTCGCCCAGCACCTTGCGCGGCTCGGCGGCGCGCTGGCCGCTGACGATCGACTGCAGGTGGTCCTTGATGACATCGGTGATCTTCAGGCCGTTCTCGCCGGGGAACGCGTACCAGCCGGTCAGGTAGGGCAGCTGCTGGACGGCGGTGAAGTGGTTCGGGTTCTCCTTGTAGAAGTCCTTCATGTGCACGTCGTTCGCGATCTTGTTCGGCGGCATGTAGCCGGTGGTCTTGGCCATGATCGCGGCGCCCTGCGGGCCGGTCACGAACTTGACGAACTCCCACGAGGCCTTCTGCTTCTCGGGGGTGGTGGCGACGATCATCGCGACGTTGCCGCCGGCGGGCAGCTTGCCATCGGGCCGGACCGAGGGGAACACATGGGTCTTGAGGGCGAACTTGCCGTCGACCATGCCGGTGACCTTCGTCAGGTCCGAGGTGGACGTGAAGTGGATGCCGGTCTTGCCCGCGGCGAACGCGCTGCGCATGTCGGCCTGCGACAGGTTGGGCATGCCGCCCTCGCGCACCAGGCGCGCCAGCGTGTCGACCGCGAACTCGCCGGCCGGCCCGCCGAAGGCGACCTTCGTCTCCTTGGCGTCGAGCATCGTGCCGCCCTGGCTGAACACCGGCGCCTGCCAGAGCCAGTTGCCGGTGATGTCCCACGCGTAGGTCACGCCGTTGATGTCGGTGCCCAGCGCGTCGATCTTCTTCGCCAGCGCGATCACCTCGTCCCAGGTGCGCGGCAGGTTCGCCGGGTCGCCGCCGGCCCGCTTGACCAGATCGAGGTTGTAGTAGGTGATCGGCAGCGAGATCGCGAAGGGCAGCGCGTAGACCTTGCCGTTCTGCGTGCCGATGTCGAACATCGCCTTGTGGAAGCCCTGCTCGCTGAAGTTCTTCTCGGCCTTGATGAAGGCATCGAACGGGACCGCGATGCCGCGGTCCACCAGCACGCGGATCCGGTTCAGGCCCTGGAAGGTCACGTCGGGCATCTGCTTGGTGATCGCCTCGCGCAGCACCTTCTGCGTGCCTTCCTCGTAGCTGGTGTACGGGGCGCGGTAGGTGAGCTTGATGTCGGGCCGGACCTTCGCGAACTCGGCGGTGAGCTGCTTGTGGGTCTCCTCGAAGAGCTCCGGGTACGGATACTGGACGGTGATCTCGACCGGGGCCTGGGCGAGGGCCAGGGTCGTGACGCTCGAGAGCGTCGCGGCGAGGGACGCCGAGAGGGCGCTGCGGATGAAGGAGGGGCGCATGTCGAATCCTCGTGTGTGGACTACTTCATGCCCGTGAGGGCGATGCCTTGCACGAACCGGCGTTGAGCCAGCAGAAAGGCCGCGATGAGCGGCGCGATGATCACCGTGGCGGCCGCCATCAGCGGACCGAAGTCCGTGCCGGCGTCCTCGTTGCGGAAGTGCGCCACACCCAGCGGCGGCGTGAAGAGGGCCTGGTCGTTGATGACGATCAGCGGCCAGAAGTAGTCGTTCCAGTGCGCGACCACCGAGAAGATGCCGAAGGCGGTCAGCGCGGGCACGGCGGTCGGCAGCATCACGCGCCAGACGATCGCGAACTCCGACAGGCCGTCCATGCGCGCCGCGTCGACGAGGTCGTCGGGCACCGTCATGAAGAACTGGCGCATCAGGAAGATGCCGAACACCGAGATCGTCCACGGCAGCACCAGTGCCGCGTAGCTGTTCAGCAGCCCCAGCGCATGCAGCAGCAGGAACACCGGCACCGCCACCGCGTGCGACGGGATCAGCAGGCACAGCAGCACCACCGTGAACAGCAGCTCGCGGCCGGCGAAGCGCAGCTTGGCGAGGGCGTAGGCGGTCGGCATCGCGACGACGACCTGGATCACGAAGATCGTCACGGTCACGATCACGCCGTTGATCAGGAACCGCAGCAGCGGCGCCTTGGTGAAGGCGGCGGTGTAGTTCTCGACGACGTGCAGCGTGTCCGGCCACCAGCGGACGTGGTCGATGAAGATCTCGGACGGCGGCTTGAGCGAGGTCGCCACCATCCACGCGAAGGGCAGCAGCACGAGCGCCGCGAGACCGACCAGCACCGTATGGCGGAACACGCCGAAGGCGAGGCGGTTCATGCGTAGTGCACCCGCTTCTCGAGTACCCGCGTCTTGACCACCGTCACCACCAGCACGAGCAGCAGGAACACGACGGTCACCGCCGATGCCAGGCCCGAGCGGAAGAACTCGAAGCCCTCGGCGTACATGGTGTAGAGCAGCACCTCGGTCGACTTGTTCGGGCCGCCCTTCGTGAGGACCGCGACGGTGTCGAACACCTGGAAGGCGCGGATCGCGCTGATCACGACGACGAACAGCGTCACCGGCCCGAGCATCGGCCAGGTCACCAGCCGGAAGCGCTCCCAGGCACTGGCCGCGCCGTCCATCGCCGCGGCCTCGTAGAGCGTGCGCGGGATGGCGACCAGGCCGGCCATGAACAGGATCATGTTGAAGCCGAACTGCTGCCACACGCCGATGGTGGCGAGCACGTAGAGCGCGAGGCCCTCGGTGCGCAGCCAGTTCGGACCCTGCAGGCCGATCGACTTCAGCGCGAGATTCACCAGGCCGAAGCCCGGATGCAGCATGAATTCCCAGGCGATGGCCATCGCGATCAGCGTGGACATCACCGGCACGAAGAAGACCGCGCGGTAGAAGGCCCGTCCGCGCGTGCCCGACTCGACCAGCAGCGCCACCGCGAGGCCGAGCACGACCGAGCCGGGCACGACGATGGCCGCGTAGAGGAGGGTGTTGCCGAGCGACTTGCGGAACGAGCGTTCCTCCGCAAGGTCGATGAAGTTGCGCAGGCCGATCCACTCGAAGGTGCTCGCCCCGAGCTGGTAGTCGGTGAA
>CAIUGQ010000418.1 GCA_903898725.1 uncultured Burkholderiales bacterium
AGGCGGCGCGGGGCCGCGTCGCGAGCGTCGGTGGGCCGCGCGGCCCGGCTGCCAGCCCCACGCCGCGGGCCGGGGCGCTCCCGTCCAGCGCCGCAGGCTGCGGCCTCGAGGCGAGGTCGGCGACGCGACCGATCGCGTTCGGCGGCGGCGCCGCGTGGCTGCCCCCGTGCACCAGGCACAGCGCACAGGCGGCCTCGTGGGTGGCGCGTCGGCTGTCGGCGGGGTCCGATGCCGGCGTGCCGGCGTCCGCGACGCACAGGTCGTGCGCCGACCCGCGGCTGTCGGCGAGCACGCGCGAGACGCTCGGTGCGAAGCCCGCGAGGACCAGGCACAGCACGACGAAGGCGGCGACGGACGAACGCAGGCGGTCGGTCACGGAGTGGGCATCGAAGGCTGGACGACATCGACCGGCAGCGGCGCGTGTCGGCAACTCGGTCGAGTCTAGCATCGGCCCCGCGTCGCCCGTCCGATCGGTCGGAACGGGAGAGGCCATGGCCCGCGCCCGTTCAGCGCGGGGCGACGGGCACCCAGGCCGACGCGCAGGTCGGCACCGACGGGTAGTAGCCGCGCGACTCGGCGCACCAGTACCAGAACCCCCCTGGCGGCGCTGCCGCAACCGTGGCCGGCAGCGGGGCGGTTGCCGGCCGTTCGATGTAGACGGTGGGCGCGGGGGCCACCACCACCGGCGGCGCTTCGTACGGCCAGCCGTAGTAGGACGACCCGTAGTACCCGCCGTAGTAGCCGCTGAAATAGCCGCCGTAGTACCCCGGCCAGTACGGCCGATACACCGGCCCGACGCCGAGGTACACGCTGCCGCGCCAGCCATGCCCGTGCCGCGCCTCGGCGGGCGCGGACGCGACGAGGGCTGCGGCGGCCAGGGCGGCCGCGAGGATCGCGTTCAGGGGGATGCGCATGTCGGCTCCTCGTCGGCTGCTTGATCGATGCTTGATCGCTGGTTGACGACCGCGTGGTCGGAGCTTACGCCCCTCACCGCGCGACCGCAGCGGGCAGCCGACCGCAGGTCTACCAGCGCAGCAGCCGCGGCCCGGCGAGCGCGCCGGCCGCGACCGGCACGGCGATGCCCAGCAGGTACCAGGCCGCGACGAAGGGCGGCGCGAACTCGCGGCAGTGCAGCGCGAACACCGACGCTCCGGCGGCGCCCGCCAGCAGCCCCGCGGCCGCCCCCGCGAGCCGCAGGCGGGTCGGCGCGAGCCCGCGCATCACGAGGATCGCGCCGGCGAAGGTCGGCAGCGACAGCAGCGCGATGCCCGTCGCGCAGCCCGCCCAGGCCTCGCCGAACAGCAGCGACGCCCGCGCCGGGGGACCGGCCGCCGCGAGCGCCGCGACGCCGAAGGCCAGCATCGCCGCGACCGGCAGTCCCACCGCCCCGGCCAGGCCGGCCAGCGACGCGCCCGGCCGCGCGAGCCGTGTGCAGGCGAGCCATCCGGCCACGAGCATCGCGAGCGCGAACAGGTGCTTGGGCAGGTCGGGCGAGCCCGACAGCACCGCCGGCAGGTCGGGGCGCAGGTCGACCCCGAACCCGCCCACCATGAACACCGCCGTCAGCGGCACCGCGACCGCCAGCGCCAGCGCGAAGCGCCCGGCGATGGCCGCCGGCCGCACCGGCGCGGCCTGCGCCGCGAGCTGCGCGATGAGCGCGTCGGTCCCGGCCGCGCCCTGCAACGTCGCCCTCGCCGCCGCCTTCATCCCGCGCTCCCCCGCAGCCGCGCGGTGAGCGCCTTGAGCCCGCGATGCACGCCGACCTTCACGGCGGACTCGGACTGGCCGGTCAGCGCGGCGGTCTCGATCACCGACAGGCCCTCGAGCTTCATGTGGACGATGGGCGCGCGCTGGCGCTCGGGCAGGTGACCGAGCAGGCGGGCGAGGTCGCGGCGCGCCTCGTGCGCATCGGCCGCCGCCGACGACGCCAGCCACTCCGACTCGTCGTCGAGCGGCTCGTGCAGCGCGTCGCGACGCCCGTGCGCGCGCATCGAATCGACCAGCTTGTAGCGGGCGATCGCGAGCACCCACGCGCGCAGCGGTCGCTCCGGATCCCAGGTGTGGCGTTGCACATGCACGGCGAGCAGGGTGTCCTGGACGAGGTCCTCGACGGCATCGGGTCGCGCCGACAGCCGGTTGCGGAAGAAGGCACGGAGCTGACGGCCCAGCGTCTCGAGGAAGGCGCGATACGCCTGCGCGTCGCCGTCGTTGGCGGCGCGCAGCAGCGCGGTCAGCGTGTCCTCGATCGGCGCCAAGCCGTTCTCTCCATCGGATTCGTCAGAACCCTGCGTCGGGTTACATGACCGAACACTACACCGCGGCGCCGACCGGGCGGGATCGCCCCGACCCGTTCGCTACAATCGACCCGATGAGACGCGACGATGCGCTGAAGGCGATGCTCGCCGGCCGGCTGGCCGACTGGCCGGTCAGCGCGATGCCGCAGGACACGCGCCGCCGCGCCGCGGTCGCGCTGGTGCTGGTCGACGCGGGCCATGGCGCCGACCTGCACGGCTTCGCGCGCCATGCGAAGTGGAGCGAGGACGCCGCCCTGCTCCTCACCCGACGCCCCGCCCACATGAACCGCCACGCGGGCCAGTGGGCACTGCCCGGCGGTCGCATCGACGGCGTCGAGACGCCCGAGGCGGCCGCGCTGCGCGAGCTGCACGAGGAGGTCGGCCTCGAGGCCCCGCCCGACGCCGTGCTCGGCCGGCTCGACGACTACGCGACCCGCAGCGGCTTCGTCGTCACGCCGGTGGTGGTGTGGGGCGGCGAGGCACGTGCCCTCGTGCCCGCGCCCGAAGAGGTCGAGTCCGTGCACCGCGTGCCGCTGGCCGAATGGCTGCGCGACGACGCGCCGATCCTCGACGCACCGCACGAACCCGGCGGCCCGCCCGTGCTGCGCATGCCGCTCGGCGACAACTGGGTGGCCGCCCCGACCGCGGCGCTGATCTACCAGCTGCGCGAGGTGCTGCTGCTCGGGCGCCCGACGCGCGTCGCGCACTTCGACCAGCCGCGCTTCACCTGGCGCTGATCGGGACGGGCCGGTCGGCCGCGCACCGCAGTACGCCGCGGCACGACCCGCGCCGCGGTTTCGGAACGCCAACGCGCCGTCGATGGCACGATGATTGCACTTCGCGCTCACCGCCCGCCGATCCGCGGCGATGATGGCGGACTGCCGTCCGCCCCCTGGAGCCGCCCTTCGTGCCCGCCTTCGTGACCCCCTTCGAGTGCACCGTCCGCAACGGCACGATCGTCACCGCCTCCGACACGTACCGCGCCGACATCGGCATCGTCGACGGCCGCATCGCGGCGATCGCGCCGAGCCTCGAGCCCGGCACCACCGACATCGACGCCACCGGCCGCTTCGTGCTGCCCGGCGGCATCGACAGCCACTGCCACGTCGAGCAGCTCTCGAGCAACGGCGTGATGACCGCCGACGACTTCCACTCGGCGACCGTCTCGGCGGCCTTCGGCGGCACCACCACCATCGTGTCATTCGCCGCGCAGCACCGCGGCATGTCGCTGCCGAAGGTGGTCGCCGACTATCACGCGTGCGCCGGCCCGAAGGCGGTCATCGACTACGCGTTCCACCTGATCGTCTCGGACCCCACCGAGCAGGCGCTGACGCACGACCTGCCGGCGCTGATCCGCGAGGGCTACACCTCGTTCAAGGTCTACATGACCTACGACATGCTCAAGCTCGACGACGGCCAGATGCTCGACGTGCTGGAGCTCGCCGGCCGCGAGGGCGCGCTGGTGATGGTGCACGCCGAGAACCACGACATGATCAAGTGGATCGCCAAGCGTCTGCTGGCCAACGGCCACACCGCGCCGAAGTTCCACGCGGTCAGCCACGATCCGCTCGCCGAGAGCGAGGCCACGCACCGCGTGATCCAGCTCTCGCGGCTGCTGGGCGCGCCGGTGCTGATCGTGCACGTCTCGGGCATCGGCGCGGTGGCCGCCATCCGGGGCGCGCAGTCGCTCGGCGCACCGGTCTTCGCCGAGACCTGCCCGCAGTACCTGTTCCTGAAGGCGAGCGACATCGATCGCCCCGGGCTCGAGGGCGCGATGTACTGCTGCAGCCCGCCGCCGCGCGACGAGGCCTCGCAGGAGGCGGTCTGGCAGGGCCTGGCCGACGGCACCTTCCAGGTCTATTCGTCCGACCACGCGCCCTACCGCTACGACGCCTCGGGCAAGCTGCCCAAGGGCGACGCCACCACCTTCAAGGACATGGCCAACGGCGTGCCGGGCATCGAGCTGCGGCTGCCGCTGCTGTTCTCCGAAGGCGTGCTGAAGGGCCGCATCACGATGAACCGCTTCGTCGCGCTGACCGCCACCAACCACGCGCGGATGTACGGCTTCGCCGACCGCAAGGGCAGCATCGCGGTGGGCCTGGACGCCGACCTCGCCATCTGGGACCCCGAACGCGAGACCACCATCACCGCCGCGGCCCTGCACGACAACGTGGGGTATACCCCGTACGAGGGCCGCACGATCCGCGGCTGGCCGACCACGGTGCTGAGCCGCGGCCGGCCGGTGGTCTCCGACGGCGTGCTGGATGCGCCGCGCGGCAGCGGCCGCTTCCTCGCGCGCGGCACGCCCGCTCCGATCGCCGAGGCCCGCGCACCGTCCGCGCAGCTCGGCCTGCTGCGCTCGCTGATCGCGAAGCCGGCCGGGGCGGCCTGAGCTCACGGCGTCCCGCCCGGTCCGACCCGCCATCCCGACCCGTCATCCCGCCCTGCCCCACCAGACGCTGCCCCCCATGAAACGTCCCTTCCCCCTCGCCGTCGCCCAGCTCGGCCCCATCCACCTCGCCGACACCCGCGAGGCCGTCGTGCGCCGCCTGCTCGAGATGCTGCGCGAGGCCGCCTCGCGCGGCGCCGAGTTCGTGGTCTTCCCCGAGCTCGCGCTCACCACCTTCTTTCCGCGCTGGTGGATGACCTCGCAGGACGAGATCGACCGCTTCTTCGAGCGCTCGATGCCGAATGCCGCGACCCAGCCCCTCTTCGACGAGGCCCGCCGCCTGCGCATCGGCTTCTACCTCGGCTATGCGGAGCTCACGCCCGAGGGCGAGCGCTTCAACACCGCCGTCATGGTCGACCGCGAGGGCGCCATCGTCGGGCGCTACCGCAAGGTGCACCTGCCCGGCCACTCCGAGCACAAGCCGGCCGCGCCCTTCCAGCACCTCGAGAAGCGCTACTTCCAGGTCGGCGACGAGGGCTTCAAGGTCTGGGACACGATGGGCACGCGGATGGGGATGTGCATCTGCAACGACCGCCGCTGGCCCGAGACCTTCCGCGTGATGAGCCTGCAGAGCGCCGAGGTGGTCGTGCTCGGCTACAACACGCCCTCGGTGAACATCCACTGGCCCGAGCCGCCGCACCTGCGGATGTTCCACCACCTGCTGCTGCTGCAGGCCCATGCGCACGAGAATGCACTGTGGGTGGGCGCGGCGGCCAAATGTGGGGCGGAAGACGGCTTCCACATGATCGCCGGCTCCGCCATCGTCTCGCCCACCGGCGAGATCGCCGCGCAGTCCTCGACCGAGGAGGACGAGGTGATCTTCTTCAACTGCGACCTCGCGCTGGGCGACACCTTCCGCAAGTTCGTCTTCAACTTCGCCCAGCACCGCCGACCCGAGCACTACCGCCTGATCGTCGAGCGCACCGGCGCCGGCGACCCGGTGTCCGACTGACGTGGCACGAACGCTGCTAGTGACTCTCCCCTCGGACCGCCGTCGCGCGGCCCGATCCACCCACCGCACAGAGACGAACTCCATGACCCAGGCCGCCCAACCGATGCGCCCGCTCGCCCGCCTCCTGTCGGGCGCGCTCGCCGCCGTCGCCCTCGTCACCGTTGCCGCCTTCGGTACCGCCGGCACGGCCCACGCCCAGCCGATCAAGACCGGCGTCGACGCCACCTTCGCGCCGCATGCCATGGCCAAGCTCGGCGGCGGCATGGAGGGCTTCAACATCGACCTCGGCAACGAGATCGCACGTCGCCTCGGCCGCCCGATCGAGATCGAGGGCACGCAGTTCTCCGGCCTGATCCCGGGCCTGAACGCGAAGAAGTACGACTTCGTCCTCGCGCCGACCACGGTCACGAAAGAGCGCGCCGAGGCGCTGCTCTTCACCGAGGGCTACCTCGACACCGACTACCTGTTCGTCCAGAAGAAGGCCGACGCCGACATCAAGACCCTCGACGACCTCAAGGGCAAGACCGTCGCGGTGAACAAGGGCTCGGCCTACGAGACCTGGGCCAAGGCCAACGCCGAGAAGTACGGCTTCAAGTTCGACATCTACGACACCAATGCCGACGCCGTGCAGGCGGTCCTCTCCGGCCGCGCGGGCGCCAACCTCGCCGGCAACACCGTCGCCGCCTGGGCCGCCAAGCAGAACCCGCTGATCAAGACCAGCCTGCTGGTGCCGACCGGCCTGGTCTGGGCGATCCCGTTCCGCAAGGACGACGTCGAGAACCGCAACAAGATCTCGATGGTCATCAAGTGCATGAAGGTCGACGGCACGATCGGCAAGATGCACGAGAAGTGGTTCGGCGCGAAGGCCGCGGCCGACTCGTCGGCGATGAAGCCGGTGGCCGGCCACGGCGTGCCGAACATGCCGGGCTACGACGCGACGCCCGTCACGCTCAAGTGCTCCTGACGCCGCGCCTCGGCCGGTACGCGGGTACCGGCCGATGAACGCGATCCTCGACATCGCAGGCCTGCACAAGGCCTACGGCGCGAACACCGTGCTGCAGGGCATCGACCTGCAGGTCCGCGAGAACGAGCTGGTGTTCGTGATCGGGCCTTCGGGCTCGGGCAAGAGCACGCTGCTGCGCTGCTGCAACCGCCTGGAGGAGCCCGACCGCGGCGCGATCCGCGTCGACGGCGTCGACATCATGGCGCCCGGCACCGACGTGAACCGGCTGCGCCAGAAGATCGGCATGGTGTTCCAGTCGTTCAACCTCTACCCGCACATGACGGCGCTGGGCAACGTGACGCTGGCGCTGCGCCGCGTGCAGAAGCTGCCGCGCGCCGAGGCCGATGCCAAGGGCATCGCCGCGCTGCAGCGGGTGGGGCTGGGCGAGAAGCTCGCCGCCTATCCGAACGAGCTGTCGGGCGGCCAGCAGCAGCGCGTGGGCATCGCGCGCGCGCTCGCGCTCGAGCCGCGCATCGTGCTGTTCGACGAGCCGACCAGCGCGCTCGACCCCGAGCTCGTCGGCGGCGTGCTCAAGGTGATGCGCGAACTGAAGGACACCGGCATGACCATGGTGGTGGTGAGCCACGAGATGGCCTTCGCCCGTGCCGCCGCCGACCGCGTGGTGTTCATGGACCGCGGCGCGATCGTCGAGCAGGGCCCGCCCGCCGAGGTGTTCGGCGCGCCGCGCCACGAGCGGCTGCGCGAGTTCCTCTCGCGGCTCGACCACTGAGCGCGGGCGTGCGCGACATGGGCGCCTGGGACCGCTTCGTCTTCAGCTTCTTCAACGCCGACATCGCGATGCAGGCGCTGCCGCTGGTCGCCAAGGGCTTCGTGGTCACCGTGCAGCTCGCGCTCGCGGTGATCGTCGCGGGCACGCTCGGCGGCCTGCTGCTGGCGATGCTGCGGTCCTTCGGCGTGCGCCCGCTGAACTGGGCGATCATCGCCTTCGCCGACGTGATGCGCGCGCTGCCGCCGCTGGTGGTGATCATCCTGCTGTTCTTCGCGCTGCCCTACACCGGCGTGTCGCTGGGCGCGTTCATGGC
>CAIUGQ010000419.1 GCA_903898725.1 uncultured Burkholderiales bacterium
GCGAGCGAGGCTGTAAAAGCTGCGGCAACGGTTACGCTGCATCGGTCGAAACTGCCACGCTGGACGTCGGCGCCCATCGGGCGCCCCGCCGGGCGACCGCCGAGCGGCCCCTCGTGATCGGGCGCTATTGACCGACCGACCGGTCGGGAAATAAACTGGGCCTCCGCCGTCGACAGGTCGAGGTCGCCCCGATGTACACCCAATCCATGGATCTGCCGCAGGGCCCGTCCGCCGAGCCGCGCGGCGGCCCCCGCAACGCCGCCGATCTCGAGGCGGACGCACGCTTCGAGGCCCGGATCGCGGCGGACCGCAAGGTCGAGGCGCAGGACTGGATGCCCGAGGCCTACCGCCGTACGCTCGTGCGCCAGATCTCCCAGCATGCGCACTCCGAAGTGGTGGGCATGCTGCCCGAGGGCAACTGGGTGACCCGCGCACCGAGTCTCAAGCGCAAGGCGATCCTGCTGGCCAAGATCCAGGACGAGGGCGGTCACGGCCTGTACCTGTACTCGGCGGCCGAGACGCTCGGCACCTCGCGCGACCAGATGGTCGGCGCGCTGCTGTCGGGCAAGGCGAAGTACTCGTCGATCTTCAACTATCCGGCGCTGACCTGGGCCGACATGGGTGCGGTCGGCTGGCTGGTCGACGGCGCCGCGATCATGAACCAGGTACCGCTGTGCCGCTGCTCGTACGGGCCGTACGCGCGGGCGATGATCCGGATCTGCAAGGAGGAGTCGTTCCACCAGCGCCAGGGCTTCGACATCATGCTGTCGCTCGCTCGCGGCACGGCCGCCCAGAAGGCGATGGCGCAGGACGCGCTGAACCGATGGTGGTGGCCGGTCGTGATGATGTTCGGCCCGAGCGACGCCGAGTCGATCCATTCGACCCAGACGATGAAGTGGGGCATCAAGCGGATCAGCAACGACGAGCTGCGGCAGAAGTTCATCGACG
Source organism: uncultured Burkholderiales bacterium (assembly GCA_903898725.1). Lineage (GTDB taxonomy): Bacteria > Pseudomonadota > Gammaproteobacteria > Burkholderiales > Burkholderiaceae_E > UBA4615. The sequence goes on from CAIUGQ010000419.1 coordinate 949, forward strand.
CGACCGTGCCGCAGGCCGAGCTGCTCGGGCTGACGATCCCCGACCCGGACCTGAAGTGGAACGCCGAGCGCGGCCACTACGATCACGGGACGATCGACTGGACCGAGTTCTGGAACGTGGTGAACGGCAACGGACCGTGCAACCGCGAGCGGCTCGCCGCGCGCGTGCGCGCCCACGAGAAGGGTGAATGGGTGCGCGAGGCCGCGATGGCCCATGCGGCCAAGGAACGGGCGCGCACCGAACGCGCCGCGGCCTGACACACACCGGGAGAACGACGATGAGCAACCAGGAGCTCCCGCTGTGGGAGGTGTTCGTGCGCAGCAAGCAGGGCCTCGACCACAAGCACTGCGGCAGCCTGCATGCCGCCGATGCGCAGATGGCGCTGCGGATGGCGCGCGACGTCTACACCCGGCGGATGGAAGGGGTGAGCATCTGGGTGGTGCCGTCGGTGGCGATCACCGCGTCGGTGCCCGAAGACCAGGACGTCGACTTCGGCCCGATGGCGGACAAGATCTACCGGCATCCGACGTTCTACGAGCTCCCGGACGAAGTGAAGCATATGTGAAGGTGAGGCCGGGGTTTCGGCGAGCACTGCTCGCCGCCGGCCGAACGGGCGCCGCATGCTTGCGGCGCACTGCCGCGTCCCGAACGTGAATCCGGCGAGAGCCGGCTGACCTTGGATTCGTCCATGCCCACCCCCGAGTTCCACCTCCAGTACCTCCTGCGCCTCGCCGACACCGCCCTCGTCCTCGGCCAGCGGCTCGCCGAGTGGTGCGGCCACGGCCCGCTGCTCGAGGAGGACATCGCGATGACCAACATCTCGCTCGACCTCGTCGGACAGGCGCGGCTGCTGCTCTCGCATGCAGGGGCGCTCGAGGGCCGGGGCCGCGACGAGGATGCGCTCGCCTACTTCCGCGACGAGTCGGCGTTCCGCAACGCGACGCTGGTCGAGCTACCCAACGGCGACAGCGCGCACGACGACTATGCGATCGCGATCGTGCGCAACCTGCTGGTCTCGGCGCTCGCGGTGCCGCTGTACGAGGCACTCGCCGGATCGACCGACGCGACGCTGGCGCAGATCGCCGCGAAGTCGGTCAAGGAGGCGCGCGCGCACCTGCGGCATGCCTCGGAGTGGACGGTCCGCTTCGGCGACGGCACGGACGCGTCCCACGCCCGCGCGCAGGCCGCGCTGGACCGGCTCTGGCCGTACACCAACGAGTGGTGGGCCACCGACGAGGTCGAGCGTCAGGCGGCCGCGGACGGCATCGGCCCGGTGCTCGCCGACCTGCGCCCGGCCTGGGATGCGACGCTCGACGCCGTGCTCGCGCAGGCCACGCTGCGGCGACCGGCCGACGTGGCCTTCGTCTCGCGCGGCAAGCACGGCGTGCACAGCGAGCACATGGGCTTCCTGCTCGCCGAGATGCAGACGCTCGCGCGCCAGCACCCGGGCGCCACGTGGTGACGCTCGCCGCCGGCGAGCGCCTGGCGCGGGCCCGCGCCCTCGCGGCGGCCGTGCCGGACCCCGAGATCCCGGTGGTCACGCTGGCGGACCTCGGCATCCTGCGCTCGGTCGAGGAGGAGGACGGTCGTGTGGTCGTGGTGCTCACACCGACCTACACCGGCTGCCCGGCGACACAGGTGATCGCCGACGACGTGCGGCGCGCGCTGTCAGACGCGGGCATCGCCGACGCGGACGTGCGGCTCACCCTGACGCCGCCGTGGACCACCGACTGGATCAGTGCCGACGGGCGTCGCAAGCTGCGCGAGTACGGCATCGCACCGCCCGGCGGCGACGCGCCGGCGGGGAGCGCGGTGCTCCGGTTCGTGCCGCGCACCCGACCCGCGGCCGCCGTCGAGTCGATCGACTGCCCGCGCTGCGGGTCGTCCGACGTCGAACGGCTCTCGCAGTACGGCTCGACACCCTGCAAGGCCCTGTATCGCTGCGTCGCCTGCCGCGAACCCTTCGACTACTTCAAGCCCTACTGATCCCACGGAGCCCGCCATGGCCGTCCCGCAGTTCCACCGGCTGACCATCCGCGACGTGCGCCCCGAGACTGCGGACGCGATCTCGGTCGCCTTCGACGTGCCGCCCGAGCTGCGCGACGCCTACCGCTTCCGGCACGGCCAGTTCCTCACGCTGCGCGAGACGATCGACGGCGAGGACCTGCGGCGCTCGTACTCGGTCTGCGTCGGCGTGCCGGAGTACGAGGCGCGCGGCGAGCTGCGCGTGGCGATCAAGCGGGTGGCCGGCGGTCGCTTCTCGAACTGGGCCAACGAGGCGCTCGCGCCCGGGCAGTCGATCGACGTGATGACGCCCGACGGACGCTTCACCACCGAGCTCGACCCTGCGGGCGCGCGCCGCTACGTCGGCTTCGCGGGCGGCTCGGGCATCACGCCGATGCTGTCGCTGATCAAGACGATCCTGTCGGGCGAGCCGCGCAGCCGCTTCACGCTCGTCTACGGCAACCGCAGCGTCGGCTCGATCATGTTCCTCGAGACGCTCGAGGCGCTGAAGAACACCTACATGGACCGGCTGCGGCTGGTGCACGTGCTGTCCGACGAGCCGCAGGAGGTCGACCTGCTCTCGGGCCTCCTCGACGAGGCGCGCTGCCGCGAGCTGATGCGCACGGTGCTGTCGGACGAGACGATCGACGAGGCCTTCGTCTGCGGCCCGGCGCCGATGATGGATGCCGCCGAGGCCGCGCTGGCGGGCGCGGGCGTGCCGCGGGCGCGGATCCATGTGGAGCGCTTCGGGACACCTTCGCCGTCCGGTGCGCCGAAGGCCGCGGTCGCGGTCGACCCGGCGGCATCGGCCCGGGTCGTGATGATCGTGGACGGCAAGGAACGGCACCTGCGCGTGCCCTTCGAGGGCCCGGCGATCCTCGACGCCGGACTGTCGGCGGGCGCCCACTTGCCGTACGCCTGCAAGGGCGGCGTGTGCTGCACCTGCCGCGCGAAGGTGCTCGAGGGCGAGGTGCGGATGGACAAGAACTACACGCTCGAACCGCACGAGGTCGCCGCCGGCTTCGTGCTGACCTGCCAGGCGCATCCGGTGAGCGAGCGCGTCGTGGTCAGCTACGACGAGCGCTGAGGTGGCGCGGCCCAAGGCCCTCGACTACGACGACCAGCGCGACCGCATCCTCGCGCTCGCGACGGCGGCGTTCTCAGAGATCGGCTATCCGAGCGCCTCGATGGCGCAGCTCGCGCTGGCCTGCGGGACCTCCAAGGCCCGGCTCTACCACTACTTTCCGAGCAAGGAATCGCTGCTGTTTGAGTCGCTCGACCGGTACGTCGAGCGGCTGGTGGCGCTGGTCGACGCGGTGAAGGCGCGCGGCCTCGCGCCGCGCGACGAGCTGGCCGCGCTGGTGCGCTCGCTGCTGATCGAGTACCGGGACTCGCGCGAACGGCATGTCGCCCTGCTCAACGACGTGAAGTTCCTCGCCGATGCGCAGCGCGAGCGGATCGAGTCGCGCCAGCGCGCGGTGGTCGACGCGGTGGCCGACACGCTGGAGCGGGTGGCGCCGGGCCGGTTCGACGCGGGCGAGCGCAAGCCGGCGACGATGGCGCTGTTCGGCATGATCAACTTCACCTTCGCCTGGCTGCGGCCCGACGGTCCGATGAGCTACGAGCGCTATGCGGAACTGGTGATCGAGCTGTGGGAGCGGGGCGGGGTGGCGCCCGGGCCCCGCTCGGAGGCGGCGCCTCGCACCGGCCCCGAGGGCACCGGGCGCTTCGTATAATCCGCCCTCCGGGCAGCCCACGGCCTGCCCGACACCGGAGCCTCCCATGAGCACCTCGTTCGCCTCCAAGGGCGACCTCGCCGCCAAGCAGGTCACCTTCACGCAGCTGTCCGCCAACTGCTGGGCCTACACCGCCGAGGGCGACCCGAACTCGGGCGTCATCATCGGGGACGACGCCTGCATGGTGATCGACACCACCGCGACGCCGGCGATGGCCAAGGACCTGATCGCACGCATCCGCGCGGTCACCGACAAGCCGATCAAGTACGTCGTGCTGTCCCACTACCATGCGGTGCGGGTGCTCGGCGCCTCGGCCTACTTCGACGAGGGCGCCACCGAGGTGATCGCTTCGCGGGGCACCTACGAGCTGATCGTCGAGCGCGGCGCACAGGACATGAAGAGCGAGATCGAGCGCTTCCCGCGCCTGTTCGCCGGCGTCGAGACCGTGCCCGGCCTGACCTGGCCGACGATGGTCTTCGAGCGCGACCTGACGCTGTTCCTCGGCAAGCTCGAGGTCCGGCTCAAGCACATCGGCCCCGGCCACACCAAGGGCGACACCATCGCCTGGGTCCCGTCGCAGGACGTGATCTTCTCGGGCGACCTGGTGGAGTACAACGCCGGCGTCTACACCGGCGACGCGCAGCTCGAGGAATGGCCGGCCACGCTCGAGGCCCTGCGAGCGCTCAAGCCGCACAAGCTGGTGCCCGGACGCGGTCCGGCGATGACCACGCCCGAGGACTGCGAGAAGGCGATCGAGTACACCCGCCGCTGGGTCACCGACCTGTACGGCACCGCCCGCGCCGGCGTCGCGGCCGGCAAGGACCTGAAGACCGTCTTCAAGGACGTGCGCGAGGTGATGGACCCGGTGTTCGGCGGCGTGTTCATCTACGAGCACTGCCTGCCCTTCGACGTCACCCGGGCCTACGACGAGGCCAGCGGCATCAAGCACCCGCGGATCTGGACGGCTGAACGCGACATCGAGATGTGGAAGTCGCTTCAGTCCTGAGCGGGGCCGGCCCGGTGGACCAGCAGGTCCCCCGGCTGGCAGTCCAGCACCTCGCAGATCCGCGCCAGCGTATCGAAGCGCACCCCGCGCGCCCGTCCGCTGCGCAGCATCGAGACCTGCTGCTCGGACAGCCCGATGCGCTCGGCCAGCTCCTTGGAGCGCATCTTGCGGCGGGCCAGCATGACGTCGAGCTCGACGACGATCGGCATCGGGGGCCTCAGACGAACTGCTCGACCTCGTCGGACAGCGAGGCCGCCGATTCGAGGACGTGCGCCAGCACCCACAGCGCACCGAACACGGCGGCATAGAGCAGGTCCTCGGGGCGGACCCAGCGGGCGAGGAAGTGCGGGTCGAGCGCGGGCCCGGGCGACATCAGCGCCCGGATCGCGGGACGCAGCGCGATGTCGAGCGCAGCGGCCGCGAGCCCGAGCTGGCCGATGCGCTTGAGCGCGACCGACGCATCGACCGAGAACACCCGGCCGGCCAGGTAGTGGCCGGTCAGCCGCCAGACCGCCACGACACCGACGATCACCAGCGCCCAGACCGAGAGCGACAGGCCGAAGCCGACCGCGCGCCGCAGCCCGTCGGCCAGTGCCGGCTCGCCGCCGTACCAGCCGGAGAAGGCCCGCGCCACCAAGTCGGCGTCGGCCCAGAACGCGCCGACCCGCAGCAGCGACCAGGCGGCGTAGCCGATGGCCGCGGCACGGATCGCGCGGCAGGGCCATACGATCCGTTCCCGCAGCGCGGCCTGCCTGTCGATGTCGTTCATCACCGCCCTCTCCACTGGTTTGGTGGTGATAACTTAAACTAAAACCATCATTTCTACGCTCATCCGAATGGGCGAGCGCGGACCCCTCGCTCAGAAGCCGTGAAGAAACCGTAGCGAGCAGGCCCGAGCC
>CAIUGQ010000420.1 GCA_903898725.1 uncultured Burkholderiales bacterium
CGCCGCGCGCTCGAGCGCCTCGCGGTGCGCCGGGTCCGCGATCGCGATCAGCGCACGGGCGCGCTCGGCGAGCGACAGCCCGCGCAGCCGCGCCGAGCCGAACTCGGTGACCACGTGGTCGATGTCGCTGCGCGGCGTCGTCACCGGCCCGCCGAGCGAGGCGACGATCCGCGAGCGCCGCGCCTCGCCCTGTGTCGCCGGCAGCGCGATCACCGAGACGCCGCCCTCCGAGAGCCGCGTGCCGCGCACGAACTCGACCTGTCCGCCGATGGTGCCGATGTAGCGCCCGTTGTGCGCCTCGGCGTTCACCTGCCCCGAGAGGTCGACCTCGAGCGCCGAGTTGATCGAGAACAGCCGCTTCACCTGTGCGAGCACCAGCGCGCCGTGCGTGTACGACGGACGCCGCACCGCGACGCGCGGGTTCTCGTGGACGAAGCGGAACAGCCGCTCGGTGCCGAGCAGCATGCCGGTCACCGCGCAGCCCGCGTCGATGCCCTTGTGGGCGTCGTCGATCGCGCCGCACTCGATCAGGTCGACCACCCGGTCGCTCATCATCCCCGAGTGGAAGCCCAGGCCGCGTCGATCGACGAGCCGCGCGAGCACCGCGTCCGGGATCGCGCCGATGCCGAGCTGCAGCGTCGCGCGCTCGGGCACGAGCGCGGCGACGTGCTCGCCGATGCGCGCCTCGACCTCGGCGGGGTCGGGCCAGCGGGTCTGCACCAGCGGCTGGTCGGAGTCGAGCACGGCGTCGAAGTCGTCGAGTGCGAGCGTCACTTCGGCGCGCACGCGCGGCGCGTTCCGGTTGATCTCGGCGATCACGGTGCGCGCGCGCGGGATCAGCGACAGCGACGCATCGTGCGCGGCGCCGAGCGTCACGCGGCCCTCGGCGTCCGGCGGGCTGACCTGCACCAGCACGACGTCGGCGCGCACGTCGCCGTCGGCGCACAGCCGGTCGAGGTCGCCATAGTGGGCGGGGATGATGTCGATCGCGCCGGCCGCCGCCAGCGCGCGCGTGCCCGAGGTGACCGCAGTCGCGCGAAAGCGCAGCGCATCGGCATGCTCGGGCCGGAAGGTGTCGGACATCACCGTGAACAGCAGCACGGTGGTGTCGGGCAGGCGGTGGCGCTGCGCGACCAGCGCCCGCGACAGCACGAGCGGCTCGCCGCAGCCCTGTCCGACGAAGACGGTGTCGCCCGGGCGGATCCAGCGGGCGAGGTCGAGCGAGGCGGGGTCGAGAAGGGTGGGCATGGATCTCAGTCTCGTTCGAAGTGCAGCACGCCGTCGTCGAGGCGCGCGCGGCCGACCGTGCGACGCTCGAGCAGGTAGTCCTGGTCGGCGCGCCAAGGCGCCCGCGCGCCCTGCTTCGGCAGCCGCTCGAGCGCACGCTGGAAGTAGGTGGACGAGAAGTCGACGAACGGGTCGGATGCGACGTCGTCCGGGCGCGGCCGGGGCACGCAGCGGCGTGCGCCCACCCGGTCCATGTGGTTCAGCACGCGGCACACCCAGCCGGCGACCAGGTCCGCGCGCAGCGTCCACGATGCGTTCGTGTAGCCGAACACCATCGCCAGGTTCGGCACGTCCGACAGCATGATCCCCTTGTAGGGCAGGTGCTTGGCGAGCACGACCGGTCGGCCGTCGACGGTCGGCACCACGCCCGAGAACAGCTGCAGCTCGAGGCCGGTGGCGGTGACGATCACGTCGGCGTCGAGGTGGCCGCCGGATCGCAGCCGGATGCCGGTCGCGTCGAAGGCCTCGACATGGTCGGTGGCCACCGAGGCGCGGCCGCCGCGGATCGCGGTGAAGAAGTCGCCGTCGGGCACGATGCACAGGCGCTGCTCCCACGGGCGGTAGCGCGGCCTGAAGTGACGCTCGACGTCGTAGCCCGGCGGCAGCTGGCGACGTGCCCACTCGAGCAGCTTCGCGCCGACCCGGTCCGGCCAGCGGCGGCACGCGGCGAACAGCACGCGCGAGGCCAGCACGTTCTTGGCGCGCACGACCGCATGCCGCAGGCGGTCCGGCAGCACCCGGCCGAGCAGCCGCGCGAACGCGTCCTCGCCGGGCAGCGACAGGATCCAGGTCGGCGAGCGCTGCAGCATCGTCACGTGCGCGGCGGCCCGGGCCATCGCCGGCACCAACGTGACCGCGGTCGCGCCGCTGCCGATCACCACCACCCGCTTGCCGGCCCAGTCGAGGTCCGCCGGCCAGTGCTGCGGATGCACGATGCGACCGCCGAAGGTCTCGCGGCCGGGGAACGCGGGGTCGTGGCCGCGCGCGTAGTCGTAGTAGCCGCTGGCCATCACCACGAAGCCGGCAGTGATCACGGTGCGCTCGCCGCCGGCGCGCTCGACCTCGACCGTCCAGCGTGCGTCGGCGCTCGACCAGGCGAGGCCGGTCACCCGGTGTCGGTAGCGGATCAGCGCATCGAGCCCCGAGTCCCGGGCCGTCTCGCGCAGGTACTTCATGATCGATTCGCCGTCGGCGATCGAGCGCGCGCCCGGCCACGGCCGAAAGCCGAAGCCGAAGGTGTACATGTCCGAGTCCGAGCGGATGCCCGGATATCGGAACAGGCTCCAGGTGCCGCCGAGCTCGTGCCGGGCCTCGAGGATCGCGAAGGACTTGCCGGGGCAGCGGCTGCGCAGGTGCCAGCCGGCGCTCAGGCCGGAGATGCCGGCGCCGACGACCAGCACGTCGAGGTGTTCGGAAGCGGTCGTGGCAGGCAAGGGATCGCGCAGGGTGTCGAGGCGGTGGCGGAGCGGGTCGAGGGGCGTGGCGGCCACGAGCGCCGCGGCGGCCGCCCGATGGTAACCGCCGGCCGGGCGCGCGCGGTATGCTGCGCGCCGCGCCGGCCGCACGGCCCGCGGCCCCCTGCCGGAGCCTCCGATGCCCGAAGTCACTGCCCGCCGCGACGGACCGATCGGTCGTGTCGTCATCGCCCATCCCGAGAAGCTCAATGCGATGAACCTCGCGATGTGGGAGGCCCTGCCCCGCCAGCTCGCGTCGCTCGACGCCGACCCCGAGGTCCGGCTGATCGTCATCGAGGGCGAGGGCGACCGTGCGTTCGTCTCCGGCGGCGACATCTCCGAGTTCGAGTCGCAGTTCGGCGCCGCCGAGGCGCGCGCCCGCTACGACGCCGCCGTCGAGGCGGCCTACCTCGCACCGGGCCGCTGCGGCAAGCCGGTGATCGCGAAGGTCCGCGGCATCTGCATGGGCGGTGGCCTGGGGCTCGCCGCGGCCTGCGACCTGCGCTTCTGCACCGACGACGCGCGCTTCCGGATGCCGGCCGCGCGTCTCGGCCTGGGCTACGGCGCCGCCGGCCTCGAGCGCTTCCTGCAGGTGCTCGGGCTGCAGAACACGCTGGACGTCTTCCTCTCGGCCCGCGTGTTCGATGCCGCCGACGCGCTGCGCATGGGCTTCGTGACCCGGTCCGAGCCGCGCGAGTCGTTCGACCGCGAGGTCGATGCATGGTGCGCGATGGTGGCCGACAACGCGCCGCTCACCCTGCGCGCGGTCAAGCTGACGACCGCGCAGCTCCTGCATGATCCGGCCGGCCGCGACCTGGCGGCGGTGCAGGCCGCGATCGCCGCCTGCTTCGCGAGCGAGGACCACCTCGAGGGCGCCCGCGCCTTCATGCAGAAGCGCCGCCCGGTCTTCACCGGGCGCTGAGCGCGCCGGTCGGCACATCGCGCGGCGAGTTGCGCTGCGGATTTAGCGGCGGCGTGCGCGGCGACCCTCGCGGCGAATCCGATGGCGCAGCCCGGTGCGCCGCGCACCCGCCCGAGGCGAAGACCGCCCCGCATGCCCCGCCGTCGGGCATGGCGGTTCGAAACACCGCGATCCGACTCGGATGATGGCCGCCCCGGCGCGCTGCGGGCGTATCCTCGCGGCCTACGTTCTCCTCCTGGCCCCGGCTTTCCCATGACCTGGTCGATCGTCGCACGCGACCCCGCCAGCGGCGCCTTCGGCGTCGCGGTCGCGACGCGGTTCTTCGCCGTCGGCGCGCTGTGCACGCATGCCGATGGCGGCATCGGCGCGCTCGCGACGCAGGCGCTCATCAATCCCACCTTTGGTCCGCGCGGCCTGCGCCTGCTGCGCGAGGGGCTGGATGCCTCGAGCGTGGTCGCCGCCCTCGTCGCCGCCGACCCCGGCCGCGGGTCGCGCCAGCTCCATCTGCAGGATGCGCGTGGCGGCATCGCCGCGCACACCGGCGCCGACTGCGTGCCCTGGTGTGGCCACCTCGTGCGCGACGGGTTCTCGGTGGCCGGCAACATGCTGGCCGGGCCGCAGGTGATCGAGGCGACCGCAGGGGCCTACGAGGCGGGGTCGGCGCTGCCGTTCGCGCGCCGCCTCATCGGGGCGCTCGAGGCCGGCGAGGCCGTGGGCGGCGACAAGCGCGGCAAGCAGTCGGCCGCGCTGCGCATCCACACCAGCGAGGAGTATCCGGCGCTCGACCTGCGGGTCGACGACCATCCCGATCCGCTCGCCGAGCTGGCACGCCTCGAGGCGGTCAGCCGCGAGCGCTTCGTGCACTTCGCGACCTTCTTCGCGACCCGCGCGAACCCGGGCGGCACCTGGGACCGCGCGGTGATCGACGCCGCGCTCGCGGCGCTGCCGACGCCCCCGGCCCCGCCGGCCCCGCCCGCGGCGACGGACGGCTCGCGGTGAGCGCACTGCTCCAGGTCGAGGGGCTGCACGTGTCGTTCGACACGCCGCGCGGCACCGCGCACGCGGTCGACGGCGTCGACTTCTCGCTGCAGGCGGGCGAGACGCTGTGCATCGTCGGCGAGTCGGGCTGCGGCAAGTCGGTCACCGCGCTGTCGATCATGGGGCTGGTGCCGATGC
>CAIUGQ010000421.1 GCA_903898725.1 uncultured Burkholderiales bacterium
CGTCGGCCGCGAACGCCGCGCGCCGTGCGAACTCGACCCACGAGAGCGCATGCCCGTTGGTCAGGTGCCAGAGGCCCGATTCGCCGTCGATCAGCAGGTCCAGGCAGGCATGCACGAGGTCGGGCACGTAGGTGGGCGACACCACGAGGTCGTCGGCCGCCGCGAAGCTGCGGCCCTCGCGCAGCGCGGCGAGCGCCAGCGTCACGAAGTTGCCGGCGTCCCAGGGGCCGAAGAACGAGCTGGTGCGCACCACCATCGCGGCGGGATGGGCGTCGAGCACGCGCGACTCGCCCTCGGCCTTGCTGCGGCCGTAGACGCTGAGCGGCGAGGTCGGATGGCCCTCGTCGTACGGGGCGCGGCGTTCGCCGTCGAAGACCAGGTCGCTCGAGAAGCCGACCAGCGCGATGCCGCGGCGCGCACACGCGGCGGCGAGCACCTGCGGCCCGAGCGCGTTCTCGCGGAAACACCGCGCCTCGTCGTGCTCGGCCTCGTCGACGCGCACGTAGCCGGCGGTGTTCACCACGGCCCAGGGGCGCAGTCGATCCAGGGCCCGGGCCACCGAGCCGGCATCGGCGATGTCGAGCTCGGCACGGGTCGCCACCCGCACCGCGATGCCGCGCAGCGCGCAGATCCGCGCGAAGGCCACGCCGAGGGTGCCGGTCGCGCCGGTCACCAGCAACGGTGCGACCGGGACGTTCGAGACGGGCAGCGGCCGTGGCGGGTGGGGCGGTTCCGACGGGTCGGCGGGCGGCACGGTCGGCGGGCCCGTGAACCGGTCGCCGCGGTGCCACCACCCGGGCGACTGCAGCACGGGTTCGTCGGGGACCCGGCCTGCGGCCAGATGGGTGGCGAGCCGGGCGATGCCGGTCGGTCGCGGCGGGCCGCCGCGGATGTCGAAGGCCCCGGGCTCGTAGTAGCCGCGGCACGCCACCAGCAGGCAGTTCCAGTCCCAGGTGCCGAGCAGCGACCAGACGGTGACGGCCAGCACGTCGACGCCGTCCTCGTCACGTGCGGCGAGTGCCGCGCGCCAGTTCTCGAGCAGCCAGCGCATCTGGTCCTCGCGTGTCGAGTCCAGGTGCAGTTCGGTGACCGCGATCGGCAGCCGGTAGCGCTGCCAGACCTCGCGCAGCAGCGAGCGCAGCCCGGGCGCGGGCTCGGCGAAGCAGCGCACCGCCTCCATGTCGGCATAGCGCTGCCGCCCGTTGCCGCCGTGGCTGTGGGGCGGCCAGGCCGCGAGGTCGGTGTCGAGCCAGCGCTCGCTGGTCACGTAGTGGTTCGCGCCGATCACGTCGGGCGGGCACGGGTTGGCGACGAACCACGCGAGTTCATCGGGCGACGCGTCCGCCCGATCGCGCAGCCAGTCGTGCAGCGGATGCGTCGCGTCGACCCGGCCGCACAGCAGGTCCCAGCTCAGCCAGCGCATGGCGTTGTTGAACGCGACCTGCTCGCGCAGGTCGGGCGATCCCCAGCAGCGCCCGAGGTCCTCGGTCTGCACCAGGCGCGCACCCGGCACCACGGCCCGGATCTCGCGCATCGCGAGCACCGTCGCGCGACACTGGTTCGCCAGGGCCCGCCAGAAGGTCGCCTCGTCGCGGCCGTGCGGATACCACAGGCCGTAGAGCCCGGAGAAGCGCGCGGTGGTGAGCGGCTCGTTGACCGGCGTCCAGTCCTCGATCCACGGATAGCGTGCCGCGACCGCCGCGGCGTAGGCCGCGAGCTTCTCCGGAAAGGCCGGGTCGACGAGGCTGGTGTGCGACGGACCGCTGCCGTGGTGCACGAGCCCTGCGATCGGGCGGATGCCCAGCGTGCGCAGCCGCGCGAGCCGCGCATCGGGCCATGACCAGTCGGCGTCGGCGAGTGCGCCGGGGGCCACCTTCTCCCAGAGCACCGGGAAGCGCAGCGCCTGCAGGCCGAGGGTGGCGAAGGCGTCGAGGTCGTCGGGCCGGACCGCATGGCCGTTGCGGTCCATCTGATCGAACCAGGCGTCCCCGACCCGGTTCACGGTGCACTCGACGCCGCCCCACAGTGCCAGCGGGGCGGCGACGCGGGGCGTCTCAGCTCGTCTCACTTGCGGTGACGTCCAGCCGTTCGAGGATCCGGGTCGATGCGGCCAGTGCCGCGCCCACGCACTGGTCCATGTTGTAGTAGCGGTACTGGGCGAGGCGGCCCACGAAGGTGGTGTCGCGTTCGTCGAGTGCCATCGCCTCGTAGCGCTTGAACAGCGCCTCGTTCTCGGGCCTCGGCACCGGGTAGTACGGATCGCCCTCGGCCTGCGGGTACTCGCGCACGATCGAGGTCCCCGGGTGCGACTGTCCGGTCAGGTGCTTGAACTCCGTGATCCGCGTGTAG
>CAIUGQ010000422.1 GCA_903898725.1 uncultured Burkholderiales bacterium
GCTGGTTCTCGGCCAGCGAGCGGAAGCCTTTGCCTTCGATCTGGCTGAAGTGGGCGAACAGGTCCTCGCCGCCGCTATCCGGCTTGATGAAGCCGAAGCCCTTGGCGTCGTTGAACCATGTGACGATACCGGTCTGGGTAGACATTCGGAGCAAATCCTAGATCAGGGGGGGTGATGTGACGACGGGCCTCAGCGGCCCGTAGGGCGCCCGAGTTCAAGGAATGTGACCGTGGGGATTCTAGACTGGAGCCGTCGACGGGAGACCGGGGCGGCACTGACTTGGAGGCCTTGGAAAACAGACGTCTTGATGCGGGAGCGGCCCGGAGTCTACCTCAAGCCGGGCCGCAACGCCACTGGGCAGAGCGTGGCGCCCAGACCACGGGCCGGCGCGGTCGATTCCGCCGGACCGGCGGCAGCCCCGCTCAGGCCCCCGCCGGCTGCTCGGCGAGCACCCGCGCGCTCGGGCGCACGTTCATCGCCATCTGGGCGAGCCCGGCGGCCAGGCCGATCAGGACCGCGCCCTTCCAGGCCCAGTCGTACGAGCCCAGCGAGGCGTAGATCGCGCCGCCGCCCCAGGCACCGATGAACGAGCCGACCTGGTGGCTGAAGAACGCGACGCCGGTCAGCGTCGCCATCCAGCGCAGGCCGAAGAGGTGGACCACCAGGCCGTTGACCAGCGGCACCACGCCGAGCCACAGCGTGCCCATCGCCGCGGCGAACACCAGCGTGCCGGTGGGCGTGGGCGGCGCGATGAAGTAGGCCGCGATGATGGCCGATCGCAGCAGGTAGATCCCGCCCAGCAGCAGGTGCTTCGGATAGCGCTGGCCCAGCCAGCCGAACAGGTAGGAGCCCGCGACGTTGAACAGGCCGATCATCGCCAGCGCGGTCGCGGTGACCGACGGGTCGATGCCGCACAGGTCGAGGTAGGTCGGCAGGTGCGTGGTGAGGAAGACGAGCTGCAGCCCGCAGACGAAGAACGCGATCGCCATCGTCACGTAGCCGCCGTGCGCGGCGGCCTCGCGCAGCGCCTCGCCCGCCGACTGGTCGCCCGCCTGCGCCGCGGGCCGCTCGATCGCGTCGGCGCGACCGGCCGCGAGGGCGGCCGGCAGCATCACCGCCGCCAGGCCGAGGAACGCGACCAGCGCGAGCTGCCAGCCGCCGGTGGCGATCATGGCCTGCGCCAGCGGCGAGGCGACGACCAGACCGAGCGATCCCGCCGCCGACACCGCGCCCATCGCGACGCTGCGGCGTGCCGGGGTGACCGTGCGGGCGGTCACGTTCATCGCGAGGTTCGATGCGGTGCACGACAGCGCCAGGCCGATGCACAGGCCGGCGCCGAGCGTCAGCACCAGCGCCGAGGGCGCGATCGCCATGATCACCAGCCCGAGCGCGTAGACGATCACGCCCGTGACGGCCACGGGCCGGGCGCCGATGCGGTCGACCAGCAGGCCGACGAAGGGCTGGGTGATGCCCCAGACGATGTTCTGGATCGCGAGCGCGAGCGAGTAGTCGGCCGCGGTGATGCCGAGGTCGCGGATCACATGGGGCTGCAGCAGGCCGAGGCTCTGGCGCATGCCCATCGCGAGGCTCAGCATCAGCGCGGCGCCGCCGAGGATGGTGGCGGACTGAGCGCGGGTGAGGTCGGTGGCTTTCATTCGGGGACCGGCACCAAGAGGGCGCCGGACCCGCCGAGGATACGGGCTGCGCGCGGGGCGCGCGAGGCGCGCGAAGGCGGGTGCGGGCGGCGCGTTCCGGAACCGGACCGGGCTCCAGGCCGTTCCTGGGCGCGCCTGGACGCTCAGGCCGCGGCAGCCATCCTGGGTCGATGCATCCAGAACGTGTCCGCGGGCACGTGCACCAGCTGCGCGGCGGTACGCCCGGTGCTGCGCACGTGGCGCGCGACGAGCTCGAAGCCCAGCGAGTAGCCCGCGTGCCGGGGCAGGCCGCGCTCCGGCGCACCGAAGAACCAGGAGCGATGGTCGTACTGACGGTCCTCGAGGTTCAGGCGCGCGGTGGCCTCGACCGCGTCGAGTTCGACCGCGTCGAGCGCGCGGGCCCAGAACGGCGGCACCCCGCCCCTGAAGCCCGTCTCGAAGACGCAGGCCAGCCCTTCGCTCACCAGCGCCTCGCCGAGCGTCATTCCGTAGCCCGGACGCGTCCAGCGTGCGCAGTGGTGCAGCTCGTGCGCGAGCATCGCGACCAGCTCCTCCTCGCCTGCCGCCTCGACCCATGGATGCGCCGGGTCGATCCACACGTCGACGCGATCGGCCGCCCAGGCGCGTGCGCCGATGCCGGTCTCGCGGATGGTGCGGGCCGGGTCCACCCCGACCGCGACCACGACGCGGTCGCGGATCGGCAGCAGCGGCAGCACCTGGCGTTCGGCGAGGTGCACGACCCGTTCCAGGAAGCCGCGCAGGCGGATCATCCGGTCGGGGGTCTGTCCGCTCGAGGCGGGTTCGAAGAAGTCGAGCTGCAGCGGCATGGGGTTCGATCCGCGGCGAGCGGAACCGTCGTGAGCGCCGGTCCGAGCCCTCGGTCCGGCATGCACGCAATGGTAGGGGCGCGACCGCTCACCGCCATGGCCGCCGGTCGGGCGCGAGGTCCGTCCGGCGGCGCGGCGCTCGCGGGCTGCACGGACCGCCCGCGGCCGGGCCCGCGATTCAGGCGAGCGCCGGCAGCAGCCTCGCTTCCCACAGCGGCCGCGCATGCGCGGCGCGAAAGAAGCCGAAGTGCCCGATGCGCCGCAGGCCGACCTCGCCGGGCGCGATCCGGTCGAGCCGCATCGGCGCGTTCGTGTACAGCGCATGCAGCGATGTGATGCTGCGCGCCGACATCATCTCGTCGTCGGTGAAGGACAGCGAGACGATCGGCGTGCGCACCGCGTCGAACTGCTCGCGTGCCGAGGCGCCCTCGGCACTCGCGACGTAGTCCGGCGACAGGCACCAGCGCCGCCACTGCCGGATCACGCCCTCGGGCAGGTCGCCGACCATGCCGAGCCGGCGCCCCGGGAAGTAGCCGAACACCGGCGTGAGCAGCGGCGCCGCCACCCACCACAGCAGCCACACCTTGCGGCGCAGCGCCGGCACGTTGTCGCGCCAGTAGCCGCTGCCGGCGGCCACCGTGACGATGCGTGCGATGCGGTCGCGGTTCGGCACGAAGGGCAGGATCTGGCCGCCGAGGCTGTGGCCGATCCAGTGCAGCGGACGGTCCGGCGCGAGCGCCGCCGTGGCATCGACCATCGCCGCGCAGTCGAGCCGCGCCCAATCGAGGATGTCGGTGCCGAACCCGCGCAGGCCGCCGCGACGGGAATCGCCCATGCCGCGGTAGTCGAAGGTCGCGACCGCGAAGCCCTGCCCGACCAGCCAGGCCGCGAAGTCGTCGTAGTAGGACTGCGGCACGCCCATCGCGGGCACCACGAGAACGCTGGCACGCGGCGCGTGCGCGGGCATCCGGAAGCGTGCGGCGATCGGATGGCCGTCGGCGGCGAGGACGTCACGCCCGAGGGGCGCTGCTGCGGGGAGGCCGTGGTTCATCGGATCGACCTTTCGTTTGTAGACCGGTCTGTATAATAACAAGCGACTCCCGGGGCACGTCAATGCCCGGGCCCGAGGCGTTACGATCCCGGCCATGGCACGTCCCCGCATCGACCCCGAGCATCCCGACAGCCCCGCCCGCGCGATCGCCGTCGCGATGGCGACGCTGCTGCGCCGGCGCGGCTATCACGGTGCCGGGCTCAACGAGGTGGTGGCCGGCAGCGGCGCACCGCGCGGCTCGGTCTATCACCACTATCCGCAGGGCAAGGACGCGATCGGCGCGGCCGCGGTGCGGCTGGTCGGTGCCGGCGTGCTGCGGGCACTGGGCGGCGGTGCGCACGACGGCGCAGGCCCGCGCGGCGCTGCGGCTCGGGCCGCAGGCC
>CAIUGQ010000423.1 GCA_903898725.1 uncultured Burkholderiales bacterium
CGGCAACATGCTCAAACCCGCGCTCGCGCGCGGCGAACTGCACTGCATCGGCGCGACGACGCTGGACGAATACCGCAAGTACGTCGAGAAGGACGCTGCGCTCGAGCGGCGCTTCCAGAAGGTGCTGGTCGGCGAGCCGAGCGTCGAGGCGACCATCGCGATCCTGCGCGGGCTGCAGGAGCGCTACGAGATCCACCACGGCATCGAGATCACCGACCCGGCGATCGTCGCCGCGGCCGAGCTGTCGAACCGCTACATCACCGACCGGTTCCTGCCGGACAAGGCGATCGACCTGATCGACGAGGCCGCCGCGCGCATCAAGATGGAGATGGATTCGAAGCCCGAGTCCATGGACCGGCTCGACCGTCGCCTGATCCAGCTCAAGATCGAGCGCGAGGCGGTCAAGCGCGAGACGGACGAGGCCTCGCGCAAGCGGCTCGACCTGATCGAGCAGGAGATCATCCGGCTGCAGAAGGAATACGCCGACCTCGACGAGATCCTGCGCGCGGAGAAGGCCGCGGCCCAGGGCAGCGCCGCGATCAAGGTCGAGATCGACAAGCTGCGCGCGCAGATGATCGACCTGCAGCGCAAGGGCCAGTTCGACAAGGTCGCCGAGATCCAGTACGGACGGCTGCCCGAGCTCGAGGGCAGGATGGCGTCGGCGCACGAGACCGAGCGCCTGCGCGGCGCCGCCGGCGTGCCGCGCCCGAAGCTGCTGCGCACCGAGGTCGGCGCCGAGGAGATCGCCGAGGTGGTGTCGCGGGCCACCGGCATCCCGGTCTCGAAGATGATGCAGGGCGAGCGCGAGAAGCTGCTGAAGATGGAGGACAAGCTGCACGAGCGCGTGGTGGGTCAGGACGAGGCCGTGCGGCTGGTCGGCGACGCGATCCGTCGCTCGCGGGCCGGACTGTCCGACCCGAACCGGCCCTACGGCTCGTTCCTGTTCCTCGGGCCGACCGGTGTCGGCAAGACCGAGCTGTGCAAGGCGCTGGCAATGTTCCTCTTCGACAGCGAGGAGCACATGATCCGGATCGACATGTCCGAGTTCATGGAGAAGCACTCGGTGTCGCGGCTGATCGGCGCGCCTCCGGGCTACGTGGGCTACGACGAGGGCGGCGCCCTGACCGAGGCCGTGCGTCGCAAGCCCTACAGCGTGATCCTGTTCGACGAGGGGGAGAAGGCGCACCCCGACGTGTTCAACGTGCTGCTGCAGGTGCTCGACGATGGGCGGATGACCGACGGCCAGGGTCGGACCATCGACTTCAAGAACACCGTGATCGTGATGACCTCGAACCTCGGTTCCCATGAGATCCAGCGGATGTCGGTCGACGGCGTGGAGGCAGACCTGATCAAGGAGGCGGTGATGGGCGAGGTCAAGCGGCACTTCCGCCCCGAGTTCATCAACCGCATCGACGAGATCGTCGTCTTCCACGCACTGGCCGCCGAGCACATCCGGGCGATCGCGAAGATCCAGCTCGGGCGTCTCGAGCGCAGGCTCGCCGAGCGCGATCTGGTGCTGACCGTGACCGACCGCGCGCTCGACGAGATCGCCAAGGTAGGATTCGATCCGGTCTACGGCGCGCGGCCGCTCAAGCGGGCGATCCAGCAGCACATCGAGAACCCGGTCGCGCGCGCGATCCTCGAGGGCCGCTTCGGTCCGAATGACGTGGTGCCGGTGGATGTCGAGGACGGCCGCTTCGTGTTCGAGCGGACAGTGCACTGACCCGCCGGGGCGGTGGCGGTGCCCTGTGGCACAATCCGCCGCCCCGAAGCTCCTTCACGGTCCGCACCGATGACCGACACGCAAGCGCTCCCGTCGAGTCTGTCCGGCACCGTGGCCGATGCGGCGTCGCCGCTCGCCGAACGGCGGGTCCGCAACCGGATCGCCGACGAGCTGAAGGTGCCCGTGCGGCAGGTCGACGCGGCCGTCGACCTGCTCGACGGCGGGGCCACCGTCCCGTTCGTCGCGCGCTACCGCAAGGAGGCGACCGGCGGTCTCGACGACACGCAGCTGCGCACGCTCGAGGAGCGGCTGTCCTACCTGCGTGAGCTCGAGGCGCGCCGCGCGGCGGTGCTCTCGAGCATCGCGGAGCAAGGCAAGCTCACCGATGCGCTCGCCGCCGCGATCGACGCCGCCCAGACGAAGCAGGAGGTCGAGGACCTCTACCTCCCCTACAAGCAGAAGCGTCGCACCAAGGCGCAGATCGCCCGCGAGGCGGGTCTCGAACCGCTGGCCGAGGCGCTGCTCGCGGACCGTGGTCGGGTGCCGCAGGACGAGGCGCTCGCCTACGTGTCGGCCGAACGCGGGGTGGCCGACGTCAAGGCGGCCCTCGACGGCGCGCGCGACATCCTGTGCGAGCGCTTCGCCGAGCGTCCCGAGGTGCTCAACGCCTTCCGGGAGTTCCTGTGGGAGGCGGCGTCGATCGCCTCGAAGCGCGCCGAAGGCCAGGGGGCCCAGGCCGGCGCCGAGGCCGAGAAGTTCCGCGACTACTTCGAGCATGCCGAGCCGATCCGCGGCGTCCCGTCGCACCGCGCGCTCGCGCTGTTCCGGGGCCGGCAGCAGGGCGTGCTGTCGCTGTCGCTGACGCTGGGCGAGGAGCGCGAGGCGCTGCTGCCCCATCCGTGCGTCGCCAAGCTCGCCGGCCTGGTCGGCCTGGGGGCGGTGCTCGCCGACGGCTCGCGGCCGGCGGACCGCTGGCTGTCGGACGTGCTTCGGTGGTGCTGGCGCGTGAAGCTGCAGCTGCACTTCGAGAGCGAGCTCTTCGGGCGGCTGCGCGAGGCGGCCGAGACCGAGGCGATCCGCGTGTTCGCCACGAACCTCAAGGACCTGCTGCTCGGTGCGCCGGCCGGTCAGAAGTCGGTGATGGGGCTCGACCCCGGACTGCGCACGGGGGTGAAGGTGGCTGTGGTCGACGCCACCGGCAAGCTGCTCGAGACCGCGACCGTCTACCCGCACGAGCCGCGCAAGGATTGGGACGGCACGCTCGCGACGCTTGCGAAGCTGGCCGCGAAGCACCGCGTCGAGCTCGTCGCGATCGGCAACGGCACCGCCTCTCGCGAGACCGACCGCCTCGCCGGCGACCTGCACAAGCGCCACCCCGAGCTCGCCACCCGCAAGGTCATGGTCTCCGAGGCGGGGGCCTCTGTGTACTCGGCCTCCGCGCTCGCGGCCCGCGAGTTTCCCGAGCTCGACGTGAGCCTGCGAGGCGCCGTCTCGATCGCCCGCCGGCTGCAGGATCCGCTCGCCGAACTCGTGAAGATCGATCCGAAGTCGATCGGCGTTGGCCAGTACCAGCACGATGTCGATCAGCGCGGACTGGCGCGCAGCCTCGATGCGGTCGTCGAGGACTGCGTCAACGCCGTCGGCGTGGACGTGAACACCGCCTCCGTGCCCCTGCTCGCGCGTGTCTCCGGGCTGAACGCCTCGATCGCCGAGCGCATCGTTGCCTACCGCGATGCGAACGGCCCCTTCCGCACCCGCGAAGCGCTCCGGCAGGTGCCGAGGCTCGGCGACAAGACCTTCGAGCAGGCCGCCGGCTTCCTGCGGATCCAGGGTGGCGACGACCCGCTCGATGCGTCGGCCGTGCACCCGGAGGCCTACGCGGTCGTGCAGCGGATCCTGAGCGCGCTCGGGCAGCCCGCGACCGAGGTGATCGGGCGCAAGGATGCGCTGCGCGGCCTGTCCGCCCAGACCTTCGTCGACGATCGCTTCGGTCTGCCCACGGTGCGCGACATCTTCGTCGAGCTCGAGAAGCCCGGCCGCGATCCCCGCGGCGACTTCGTCACCGCGAGCTTCCGGGAAGGCATCGAGCGGGTGGCTGACCTCGAGCCCGGCATGATCCTCGAAGGCGTGGTGACCAACGTCGCCAACTTCGGTGCGTTCGTCGACATCGGTGTCCACCAGGACGGGCTCGTGCATGTCTCGGCGCTCTCGTCGAAGTTCGTGCGCGAGGCGCGCGACGTCGTCAAGGCCGGTCAGCTCGTCCGCGTCAAGGTGCTCGAGGTCGACCTCCAGCGCCAGCGCATCGCGCTCACGATGCGGCTCGACGACGAGCCCGGACGCGCCGAGCGCGGTGCACCGCACGGTGCCCGCGGGGCACGCGATGCCGGGCGTGGCGGCAACCGGGGGTCGGGCTCGGGCGGTCCGGCCGGCGGCCAGGGAGGAGGGCGTCCGGCGTCACCGGGCCCGTCGCGCGCTCCGCAGCTTCCGAGTGCGATGCAGGCCGCCTTCGCGTCGCTCAAGAAGCGCTGAGCGGCCGATCCGCCGGCCGCCTCACCGGCGGGCGGCGGCGCCTGCGGCTCGTGTCGTGCCGCCTCGTGGCCCGCCCGGTCTCAGTCCGCGGGCGGAGTCCGGGCATTCGACACGCCGTGCACGACATGCCCGGTCGGACCGACGCCGGCCGCCGACTCGCAGTGCCGCGTCTGGTCGTCGAAGAAGAAGTCCGGCTCGAAGGCCCGCAGGAACGGCCCCTTGTCGAGCCCGCCGAGGAACAGCGCCTCGTCGACGTCGACCTGCCAGGCCATCAGCGTGCGCACCGCGCGCTCGTGGGCGGGCGCGCTGCGGGCGGTGACGAGCGCCGTACGGATCCGCATCCCGTCGTCGCCGTGCGTGCGAAGCTCGTGGAGCGCTCGGAGCAGCGGCTCGAACGGTCCCGGCATCAGCGGCGTCGATGCGTTCGAGCGCTCGTGCCGCTGGAAGGCGTCCAGTCCCTCGCCCTGGAACACGCGTTCGGCCTCGTCGGAGAAGAGCACCGCGTCGCCATCGAAGGCGATCCGGACCTCGTCGGGGTGCGAGCCTGCGGCGCGCGCGGAGTCGGGATACACCCGGGCCGCCGGAAAGCCTGCCGCCAGTGCCCCGCGGACGTCGTCCTCGTTGGCCGACAGGAACAGGTGCGCGCCGAGCGCGTGCAGGTAGCCGTAGGGCGCCCGCCCGCGGGTGAACACACCGCGTTCGATGGGCAGGGCATGGTGCTGCGCCGACCGGAACACCCGCAGGCCGCTGGCCGGGTCGTTGCGGGAGAGGATGACCACCTCCACGCGATGCCGCCCGCCCCGGTTGAAGGCGAGCAGCTTGCGCACCAGCGGCAGCGCGCAGCCCGCTGCCGCCGGCACGTCCAGGCGCTCGAGCTGCAGCGCGGTGTAGGCGCGGTCGTCGGCGGCCTCGAAGGCGCGGTTCTCCTCCTCGAAGTCGAACAGCGCACGCGAGGAGATCGCGACGACCAGCTTGTCCTGCAGGGTGATCGGCATCGGGGGGGCGCGCGTGGGCCAGGGCGGTCGACGACGTCCGGATTCTAACGGGGCGAGCGGTGACAGACCGTGCCCGAAGTGTGCTCTACTCTCGGCCGATCCCTGTCCCCGCCTCGCGCCATCGGTCCGTCCGGCCGCGCTCCTGGAGAACCCTCGAGATGAAGTTTCGCTTTCCCGTCATCATCATCGACGAAGACTGGAAGTCCGACTCGGCCAGCGGCCTGGGCATCCGGGCGTTGGCCAAGGCGATCGAGGAGCAGGGCATCGAGGTGGTCGGCGGATTCACCTACGTCGACGTGTCGATGGTCGCGAACCAGGCCGCCCGGGCCTCGGCGTTCATCGTCTCCATCGACGACGAGGAGATCAACGAGGAAGGGCCCGAGAGCAAGGCGATCCAGGACCTGCGCCGCTTCATCCGCGAGACGCGCAACCGCAACGCCGACATCCCGATCTTCCTCTTCGGAGAGACCCGGACCTCGCAGCACATCCCGAACGAGATCCTGAAGGAGCTGCACGGGTTCATCCACATGTTCGAGGACACGCCCGAGTTCGTCGCGCGCTACATCATCCGCGAGGCGAACAACTACATGGGCTCGCTCGCGCCGCCGTTCTTCAAGGCGCTGGTCCACTACGCCAACGACGGCTCGTATTCATGGCACTGCCCGGGGCACTCGGGTGGCGTCGCCTTCCTCAAGAGCCCGGTGGGGCAGATGTTCCACCAGTTCTTCGGCGAGAACATGCTGCGCGCCGACGTCTGCAATGCGGTCGACGAACTCGGACAGCTGCTCGACCATACCGGCCCGGTGGCCGCCAGCGAGCGCAATGCCGCGCGGATCTTCAGCGCCGACCACCTGTTCTTCGTCACCAACGGCACGTCGACCTCGAACAAGATCGTCTGGCACTCGACGGTCGCGACCGACGACATCGTGCTGGTCGATCGGAACTGCCACAAGAGCGTGCTGCACGCGATCATGATGACCGGCACCGTGCCGATCTTCCTGCAGCCGACGCGCAACCACCTCGGGATCATCGGCCCGATCCCGCAGGACGAATTCTCGCCCGAGAGCATCCAGCGCAAGATCCAGGCGAACCCGCTCGTCAAGGACAAGTCCGCGCGGCCGCAGGTCATGACGATCACGCAGTCGACCTACGACGGCATTCTCTACAACGTCGAGACGATCAAGAACGTGCTCGGCGACTACATCGAGAACCTGCACTTCGACGAGGCCTGGCTGCCGCACGCCACGTTCCATCCGTTCTATCACGAGATGCACGCGATCGGAGAGAACCGCCCGCGCTCGCAGACCGCGATGGTCTTCTCCACGCAGTCGACCCACAAGCTCCTCGCCGGCCTGTCGCAGGCCTCGCAGATCCTCGTGCAGGAGGCGGTCGACCGGAAGCTCGATCGCTACCGCTTCAACGAGTCGTACCTGATGCACACGTCGACCTCGCCGCAGTACGCGATCATCGCGTCCTGCGACGTCGCGGCCGCGATGATGGAGCAGCCCGGCGGTCGCGCCCTCGTGGAGGAGTCGATCTCCGAGGCGCTCGATTTCCGTCGGGCCATGAAGAAGGTCGACGACGAGTTCGGCGAGTCGTGGTGGTTCCGCGTCTGGGGCCCCGGTGGCTTCGACCACGTCGGTTCGGGGCGCCGCGAGGAGTGGATCCTCAAGTCCACCGACGAGTGGCACGGCTTCGAGAAGGTCGCGCCGGGCTTCAACATGCTCGACCCGATCAAGGCGACGCTGGTCACGCCGGGCCTCGGGCTCGACGGCCGGTTCTCGCAGTGGGGCATCCCCGCATCGCTGGTCACCAAGTACCTCGCGGAGCATGGCGTCGTCGTCGAGAAGACCGGCCTGTACTCGTTCTTCGTGATGTTCACGATCGGCATCACCAAGGGCCGCTGGAACACGCTCGTGACCGAGCTGCAGCAGTTCAAGATGGACTACGACTCGAACCAGCCGCTGTGGCGCGTGATGCCCGAGTTCGTCGCCAAGTTCCCGATGTACGAGCGGGTCGGTCTGCGCGATCTCGCCCAGCAGATCCACGAGGAGTACCGGCGCCATGACGTCGCCCGCGTGACGACCGAGATGTACCTGTCGATCATGGAACCGGCGATGAAGCCGTCTGACGCCTACGAGTGCCTGGCGCACCGCAAGGTTGAGCGGGTGCCGATCGACGATCTCGAAGGCCGGATCACGACGATGCTGGTGACGCCCTATCCGCCTGGCATCCCGCTGCTGATTCCTGGGGAGCGCTTCAACAAGACCATCGTCGAGTACCTGAAGTTCGCCCGGTCGTTCAACGACCGGTTCCCGGGCTTCTCGACCGACGTTCACGGTCTTGTCGTCGAGACCGACCGCAACGGCAGCCGCTACTTCGTCGACTGCGTGAAGGTCTGAGTCGAGCCGGCCGTCCCCGCGCTCAGGGGGTCGGCCGGGTGTCGATCACCAGCCGAGTGCCGGCGAGGCGGTCGTACAGCGTGCGCCGCTCGGGGTCGAGCAGCGCCGAGAAGAACGGCACCGGAAGCAGCAGCAGCCACAGCGGGCTGCCGCCGAGGTAGACCAGGGCGACCGGCAGCGCGAGCATCAGGCAGCATGCCGCGTATCGCAGGACCGCACGCGCACGGGTGAGCGGCCGGTCTGCCCGGTCGACGAGTCGCAGGCCGATCGTCTTCATCGGCAGCGTTCGGCGCCCCTCGCTCCAGAACCAGCCGAAGTACACGCCCAGCACGCCGACCAGCCAGGCGCGGAACGCCCAGTTCATCGGGCCGGGCTCGGCCGTGAACCGCAGCGGAGCAGAGAACAGGTACGCCGCGAACACCAGTACGGCAAAGAGCACGACCGACTCGTAGACGGCACTCATCCACCGACGCCACAGCCCGGCGGAGGGCAGGGTCGGCGTGCTGGCCTGGGGGGCGGGTGCCGACGCCACGCGTCAGCGGTTGCCCGGCGCCGGCCCCACGGTCGGGGCGACCCCGCCGGCCGCCGCGGCGTTGCCGTCGGTGCCGGCCGCCAGGGACCTGGGCAGTCTGCGAGGCAGCGGCTGCGCCGCCTCCTTGGCCAGGCCGGTCTGAGCGGCGACGTGGCGCGCCGCCGTGTTGCTGGTGCCGATCGAGCCGAGCACCGAGCGCTGCTCGGGCGTCATCGACTGGTAGTTCTCCCACTCGGCGAGCAGATTGTCGCGGCCGACCTTCTGGGCGAGACGGTAGTTGGCCCGTGCCAGCCGCCGCTGATCGGGCGTGAGCGCCGCCCATTCGCCGATCCGCTTCTCGACGCGCTTCTGCTCGTCGGGCTTCATCTTCGGGAAGCGACTGGCGAGTTCCGCCCAGGCGCGCTTCTCGGTGAGAGGCAGTCCGTTCCACTGGGCGGAGAACGGTGCCAGCACCTGTTGCTGGGTGGGGTTCAGATCCGACCAGAGGGGCTGCGCCAGCGGCAGCAGCGACGGACGGAGTCGGTCGGCGCTGGGCGGGTCGAACCGGATGGGCTCGGATTTCTGAACCGTCGCCGCGGCGGCCGGTTCGGCTTGCGCGGCAGCGGCTTCCGGCTGGTTCGATCCACCGGGAGCCGGTTCCGTCGTCGCGGCGCCGGGCGCATCGGCCGCGACCACCCGGCCGGCTGCGAGCGCGAGCAGGGCGCAGAGCAGCAGAGCGGAGGTGGACGGACGGACGGTCATGGCGGCAGGCGCTACTGGCGGGAGTTCTTGATGTAGGCGCCGAAGCCCCGGTCGGTCAGCGCCGACAGCGGCACGTCGTCGTCGTCGGACAGCACGATCTCGGCATCGATGTCTGCGGTATCGGCAGCCCGCTGCGCATCGTCCCACGCGGCGATGCCGTAGAAGCCTGCAACCACCAGGAGGATGGGAATCGCGGTGGCCAGGAGGCGGATCAGGCCGGACGGACGGTCGCTGGTCGGCAGCGTGACGGTCGACCCGGAGCCCGATGCAGCCGATACGGCGATGGACACGGTGCTCGCACGCGTGATCGCCGCCTGGCGCGCTCGCTCGAGCCGCTGCGTCACACGGTACGGAAGGCGCTCGGCCGATTCGTCGAGCGCCTGTCTGATTCGGGAGGCGAAGAGTTGTTCATTCATAGCGTTATTCCCTTGGCCTTCAGCGCGCCGGCCAGGGTGTGGGTCGCACGGGAACAGTGCGTCTTGACGCTGCCTTCCGAGCATCCCATGGCCGCGGCGGTTTCCGCGACGTCCATCTCGTACCAGTAACGCATCACGAAGGCCTCCCGTTGACGGGTGGGGAGCTTCTGGACCTCAGCCTCGATCGCGGCCCGGATCTGGTCGCGCTCGACGATTTCAGCGGCGCTTTCGCCCGCGCGGGTGTCGCCCTCGACCTCCAGCGACTCCAAGGGGTCGCTGTCGTCGTCGTCGCTCCCCGGGCGCAGCGCCGAAAACAGCGTCGTCCAGGTGTTGCGCACCTTCTGGCGGCGGAAGTGATCGTGGATGACGTTCTGGAGGATCCGCTGGAACAGCATCGGCAGCTCGGCCGCCGGCTTGTCGGCGTATTTCTCGGCGAGCTTGAACATGGCGTCCTGGACCACGTCCAGCGCCGAGTCGTCGTCCCGGATGGCGTACACGGCCTGCTTGAACGCCCGGCGCTCGACCGATTCGAGGAAGTCCGAGAGTTCCTGCCGTGAGGCCATCAACCACGCTCGAGCCGCGAAAGCGAGGGATCCTAGCAGAGTCCTCGCCTTGACCGCCCTGCTGCGGTGCATTACCCTGCGCGCATCCCATGGCTCCATCGGCGGCGCATTCGGCGACGACGACGGAGTTTTTGTCTTTTTCGCGGCCGACTCACCCAGCGGCACCCGGACAGGCACGCATGCCGGAGCGCTTCCACAAGAGGCGTGAAGGCGTCCGATCAATCTCACAGGCCCCGCACCGAGGCCTGCGTCGAAGCGGCGAAGAGGCTGCGTTGGCGCCGGCGGGCGGGTCTCCCTGGACCTTGAAAGGAACACAACTTGGAACTCACCGGCGCAGAGATCGTCGTGCGCTGCCTTCAGGAAGAAGGCATCGAACACGTATTCGGATATCCGGGCGGAGCCGTCCTCTACATCTACGA
>CAIUGQ010000424.1 GCA_903898725.1 uncultured Burkholderiales bacterium
GCAGGCGCCGTTCTTGCAGCCGTAGGGCAGCACCACGCCCTGCCGCAGGCCGGCCTCGAGCACGGTCTCGTCGGGCTCGACCGCGAACTGCTTGCCGCTGGGCATGACGGTGACGGTGAAGGTCATCTCGTAGAATCGCCGAATGGAATCGCGAAGGCCGCATTATCGCTCACTGCCGCGACGCTTCCGGCGTCCGGCGGTGCTCGTGCTCGGCTGCGGCGATGTCGGGCTGCGCTTCGCGCGCGAGCAGGCATCCCGCATGCGCGTGATCGGCGTCGTGCGGCGCGCCGACGCTGCCGACGCGGTGAGGGCCGCGGGCGCGATCCCGATCCGGGCCGACCTCGACGATCGGCGCACGCTGCGCCGTCTCGCCGGTCTGGCGGACCGGGTGCTCCATTCGGCGCCGCCGCCCGGCGCGGGGCTCGACGATCCGCGCACACGGCGCGCCCTGGCCGCGCTGCATGCGGCCGGCACCTGGGTCTACCTGAGCACGACCGGCGTCTACGGCGACTGCGACGGCGCCCGCTTCGACGAGACCCGGCGCCCGGCGCCGCGCAACGAACGCGCCGTGCGGCGCGTGGCCGCCGAGCGCCGGCTGCGTCGGCGTGCGGCGTCGGGTGCGATCCGCGCGACCATCCTGCGGGTGCCCGGCATCTACGCGGCCGACCGGCTGCCGATCGAGCGTCTGCAGCGCGGCACGCCCGCGCTGATCGACGCTCACGATGTGCACACGAACCACATCCACGCCGACGACCTCGCCCGGATCGCCTTCTTCGCGCTGTCGC
Organism: uncultured Burkholderiales bacterium; assembly: GCA_903898725.1. Lineage (GTDB taxonomy): Bacteria > Pseudomonadota > Gammaproteobacteria > Burkholderiales > Burkholderiaceae_E > UBA4615. Next base: position 786 of record CAIUGQ010000424.1, read on the forward strand.
GCGGGCGCTCGCAGCGCACCGTGCACGCGGTCGACGACACCACCCTGAAGATGGGCGAGTACTTCGATGCCGTGGCGCGGGCGTTCGCGCTGCCGCCGCCGCCGCGCCTGAGCCGCGAGGCGCTCCGGGCGGCCGTGTCGCCGATGCTCTGGAGCTTCATGTCCGAGTCGCGCAGGCTCGACAACCGCCGCCTGCGGCGCGAGTTGCGCGTACGGCTGCGCTGGCCGACGGTCGCAGCCTTCCTGCAGGCGCACGGCACCCACGGCGGGGCGGACGGCGTTCGCCCGGCGGAGTCCACCGTGTTATGATCAGAGGCTCTGCTTGGCGTGGGTACAGGCCGAAGGTCCAACCGCCTTCATCGCCTCTCGTCTCCTCGCCATGGCACGCTGATGTAGCTCAGTTGGTAGAGCAACTGATTCGTAATCAGTAGGTCGGAGGTTCGACTCCTCTCATCAGCACCAGGATTGACGGCACGAACGGCCCCGAGCGGGCCGTTCTGCTTTTCCGGGCCACGCTTTCCGGACGCGCTTTCCGGGCCCCGACTTCCTGCGACGTCGGCTCAGAGCCGCTGGTCGCGGGTGTTCTGCCGGCCCGGAGCAGGCCCGCGCTCCACCGCGCCGCGCATCGTGGCGATCGCCGCCTGCGAGCCCGCCAGCGAAAAGCGCAGGACGCGGAAAGCGTCACCGTCGATCGGGAAGGCGATGCCGATGCGACGCGAACCCCGCACCAGCGTGTCGACCTGGTCGAAGTTCTCGAACGCGTACCGATAGAGCGGGCGGCCTTCGGCGTTGCGACCGTCGAGCGCGCCGCGACAGATCAGCGTGACCGAGTCGGCGCCGCCGTCGCCATTGGCGAGCGCGGGGTAGCGCGCACCGTCCCGGCACGACGCCGGGAACGCGACCAGGTAGGTGCAGCTGCGATCCTGCGGATCGCACCATTGGCCGAAGACGTTGCCGCTGTCGTTGACGGTGGCCGCGTAGAAGCTCTTCTGCGCGTCATGGATCCAGTCGCCGCTGGCCTGCGCGTGCGCGGCCCATGGCAGGGCGAGGGCGGCGCATGCCGCGAACGCGCGAATCAGTCGGGACATCTGCATCTCCGGAGGCCGAGGGGCGCAAGCGCACGACGGGCGGGATGGGCGGGCTGCGTTCAATGGGCGTCGAGCGGGCAGTCGCGCCCCGCACGCGGCGGCCGGCACGGCCCAGTATCGCGAGCCGCGGCCCGCGCGTGCGCGCTGCGGCCGGCTCACCGGGCACTCGCGGCCGCCGCACAGCGGATCCGATGAGCCGCGGCGGGCGGCTCGGCCCGCCGGCACCGCGGCCGCCGAGCCGTGCGGGCTCAGCCTCCCGACAGGCCCTTGGGCAGGGGAAACTGTACGTGCTCCTCGATGCCGTCGAGTGCCTGCACGCGGGTCACGCCGAGTTCGCGCAGTCGGGCGACGAGTGCCTGCACCAGCAGCTCCGGGGCCGACGCGCCCGCCGTCACACCGATGCGCTTCCTGCCCGCGAGCCAGGCCGGATCGAGCTCGGCGGCCGATCCGATCAGGCGGGCCTCGCAGCCCATCTTCTCGGCCACCTCGCGCAGCCGATTGCTGTTCGAGCTGCTCGGGCTGCCGACCACCAGGACCAGGTCGCACTGGGGCGCCATGAACTTCACGGCGTCCTGGCGGTTCTGCGTCGCATAGCAGATGTCCTGCTTCTTCGGCTCGGCGATGGCCGGGTAACGCTGCTTGAGCGCATCGATCACGACGCGGCAGTCATCGACCGACAGCGTGGTCTGGGTGACGTACGCGAGCCGCCCCGGGTCGGCGACCTGCAGCCCGGCGACGTCCTCGGCGGTCTCGACCAGATGGATGCCGTCGTCGGCCTGACCCATCGTGCCTTCGACCTCGGGGTGGCCGGCATGGCCGATCATCACGACTTCACGGCCCTCGCGGCGCATCTTCGCGACCTCGACGTGGACCTTGGTGACGAGCGGACAGGTGGCGTCGAACACGCGCAGCCCGCGCTGCTCGGCCTCGTCGCGCACCGAGCGCGACACGCCGTGGGCCGAGAAGACCAGCACGGCGCCGGTCGGCACCTGGTCGAGGTGATCGACGAAGATCGCGCCCTTGCCGCGCAGGTCACCGACCACGTGGTCGTTGTGGACGATCTCGTGGCGCACGTAGATGGGCGCGCCGAACTGGGCAAGCGCGCGTTCGACGATCTCGATGGCGCGATCCACGCCGGCGCAGAAGCCGCGCGGCTGAGCGAGCAGCACCTCGGCGGGCGAAGCGAGGTCGGTCATGTCAGAGCACTCCCAGGATGCGGACCTCGAACCGGATCGGCTGGCCCGCGAGCGGATGATTGAAGTCGAGCAATGCGCCGGCATCGTCGACCTCCTTGACCACGCCGGCATAGCGCCCGCCGTCCGGGGCGGCGAAGTCGAGCAGGTCGCCCGGCGAATAGGTGGCGCCCTGCTCGCCGTGCGCGGCGAGCATCGCGCTGGAGACGCGCTGCAGCAGGGCTGCGTTGCGGGGACCGAAGGCCTGCTCGGGCGCGAGATCGAAGCTCGCGGACTCGCCTTCGCGCAGTCCGAGCAGGCACTGCTCGAGCGGCTCGACCAGTTGGCCTAGGCCCAAGGTCAGCGTGGCGGGCCGGTCGTCGAACGTGCTGATGACGTCGTCGCCGGTGCGCGCCAGACTGATCCGATAGTGAAGCGTCAGGTGCGAATCGGATCGCACCCGGGGCGCGGTGTCTTCGGGCGACTCGGAAACATTCATGCCGGGGGTCCTCGCGAGCCGCGATTGTACGTTCAGGAGCCGTCGACCTTGTTCATGCCAGCCTCGTCCCCCCTCCCCAAGTCCGGCGGACCGATCGCCCAGCGCCCGCGCGAACGCATGGCGGACGGCGGCCCGGCCTCGCTCGCGGACGCCGAGCTGCTCGCGGTCCTGCTCGGCACCGGCCGCCGCGGACGCTCGGCGTTCGAGCTCGGATGCGAACTGCTGGAGCGTTTCGACGGACTCGCCGGGCTGTTCGCCGCGCCGCGCGCCGCGGTGCTGGCCGTCCCGGGCGTCGGCCCGGCGCGCTGGGCGGCGCTGCGGGCCGGGCTGGAGCTGGCGCGACGCAGCATCGCCGAGGACCTGCGGCGACGCGATGCGCTGGCCTCGCCCGAGCAGGTGGGGCACTACCTCGCGCTCAGCCTGCAGCACTGTCCGCACGAAGTGTTCGCCGTGCTGTTCCTGGACGCGAGGAACCGACTGCTGGCGGCCGAGGAGCTGTTCCGCGGCACCCTCAGCCAGACCGTGGTCTACCCGCGCGAGGTCGCCCGACGGGCGCTCGAGCGCAACGCCGCGGCGGTGATCCTCGCGCACAACCACCCGTCCGGACTGGCCGAGCCGAGCCAGGCGGACCGGCTGCTCACCGAGGCGCTCAAGCGCACGCTGCAGTGTCTCGACATCCCGGTGCTGGACCATCTGATCGTCGCCGGCGGGCGCCGCTATTCGTTCGCCGAACACGGCCTGCTGTGAACCCGCCGCACGCTCGATGCCGGGCGTCGCGGCGAGGGTGCGTCCGGCGACCCTTTCCTCGTTTTCGATGAACCGGCCCCCCATCCCGCGCCTGGCTCGGCGCCGCTCGCCGCAGCCGGTCGGCCGGCTTGCGACCCCGCCGAGTTGTGCGTTACAATCCAAGGCTTTGCTGAATCCACCAGGCACGGTGGGCTCCGACGGTTCGCCGGGAGCGCGTCGTGCCGCTACTTTCGATCCAGGAGTGAACCATGGCCAAAGTCTGCCAAGTCACCGGCAAGGGCCCGATGGTCGGCAACAACGTCTCGCACGCGAACAACAAGACCAAGCGCCGCTTCCTGCCGAATCTGCAGTACCGCCGCTTCTGGGTCGAGAGCGAGAACCGTTGGGTCCGGCTGCGCATCACCAATGCCGCGCTGCGTACCATCGACAAGGTCGGCATCGACACCGTTCTGGTCGACCTGCGCGCCCGCGGCGAAGTCTGACCTCGCCGCCGTACCCGCACACAGCACCAGGAGCCTGAACCATGCGCGACAAGATCAAGCTGGAGTCGACCGCCGGTACCGGTCACTTCTACACGACGACCAAGAACAAGCGGACCACCCCGGACAAGATGCTGATCAAGAAGTTCGATCCGGTCGCCCGCAAGCACGTCGACTACAAAGAAACGAAGATCAAGTGATCACCCGATAACGCATCGGGGCGCGTTCCTCGCGGCCCGATGTGCATCAGCCGATCCTCGCCGGATCGGAGGTTCGAGGCGCCCGAGGGCGCCTTTTTTGCGTCTGGTGTCCGTCCGGGGCACCAACAAAAACGCCCCGTCACCGGGGCCCCAAAACAAAACGCCCCGTCACCGGGGCCCCGAAACAAAAACGCCCCGTCACCGGGGCGTTTGTCCATCCCCCGGCCCGGTCACGAGACCGGCCGGAAGACAGGGAGAAGATCAGGCCGCAGCGTAGCGGCGCATCCGCAGCGCGAGGTCCTGGAGCGCGCGCACGCCGCTCGCCTCGGCCCGCGTGCACCAGTCCTGCAGGTGCGCCACGAGCTTCTCGGGCGTCGCGTTCGAGCGCTCCCAGGTAGAGGCGAGTTCGGCGCGCATCTCGACCAGCTTCTTCAGGCTGTCGCTGGCGGCGAAGATCTCGCCCAGCTTCGCGCGGTTCTGCTCGGTCCACTTGGCGGCGTCGAGGTGCAGCCAGCGGCGCGACGCGTCGATCAGGCTCGCATCATCGGGACGCGCGGCACGCAGCCGGGCGATCTCCTCGGAGCAGGCCTGCCCGAGCGACTTGCCGTAGGCGGCCATCAGGTCGTAGCGGTGGGCGATCACGGCCTGCAGGGTCTGCAGGTCGACGTTCGCCCGCGGCGACTGCAGCCTGGGCACGGGCGCGACCTTGCGGACCGTCGCGAGCCCCAGCATCTGCAGGATGCGGATGTACATCCAGCCGATGTCGAACTCGTACCAGCGGTTCGACAGCTTCGCGCTCGAGGCGAAGGCGTGGTGGTTGTTGTGCAGCTCCTCGCCGCCGATCAGGATGCCCCAGGGCAGCACATTGCGCGCCGCATCCGGGCTGTCGAAGTTGCGGTAGCCCCAGTAGTGGCCGATGCCGTTGATGATGCCGGCCGCGGTCACCGGGATCCACATCATCTGGACCGCGAACACCGAGAGTCCGATCACGCCGAACAGCAGGACGTCGATCACCAGGGTGATGTAGACGCCCGCGACCGAGTACTTGGTGTAGACGTTGCGCTCGACCCAGTCGTCGGGCGTGCCGTGGCCATACTTCTGCAGGGTCTCGGCGTTCTTCGCCTCTTCGCGGTACAGCTCGCTGCCCTCGAGCAGCACCTTGCGGATGCCGCGGGTCTGCGGGCTGTGCGGATCCTCGGGGGTCTCGCACTTGGCGTGGTGCTTGCGGTGGATCGCGGCCCACTCCTTGGTGACCATCCCGGTGGTCAGCCACAGCCAGGCCCGGAAGAAATGGGACACCACCGGATGCAGGTCGAGCGCACGGTGGGCCTGGCAGCGGTGGAGGTAGATCGTGACCGCAGCGATCGTCACGTGCGTGGCGATCAGCGTGTAGGCGAGGATCTGCCAGCCGCTCAGGTCGAGCAGGCCGGTGTCGAGAAAGCCCAGAATGCCCTGGACCACGGGGTGATCGATCAAGTTCTCAGCTCCCTGGAAGAACCTTCGGGATTGTAAAGGCGCTCGACGCCGGCGTCATTGACGTACGTCGGCATCCGCCCCTATTCGCGGCGGACCCAACGCGCCGCGAAGAAACCGTCCGAACCATCCATGTCGGGGCGGATCCGCAGGAACACAGGGTCGGAAAACCCGGGATGGGCCTCCGAGAACGTCGCCGCGACCGCTTCGTTTTCCCGCTCGAGCAGGCTGCAGGTCGCATAGACGAGGGCGCCGCCCCGCTTCACCAGACGAGCGGCGGCGGCCAGGATCGACGTCTGCCTGCCGTTCAGCTCGTCGACCGCCTCGGGCTGCATCCGCCACTTCAGCTCGGGATTGCGCCGCAGCGTGCCGGTCCCGCTGCACGGCGAGTCCACCAGGACGAGGTCGGCGCGCCCGGCCAGGCGGCGCAGCTTGGGGTCGTGCTCGCTGTCGAGGCCGAAGGGCTGCACGCTGGTGGCGCCGGAGCGCGCCAGACGCGGCTTGAGGCGCTGCAGCCGCGCGGTCGAGACGTCGCAGGCGTAGACCTGTCCGCTCGAGCGCATGGCGGAGGCGATCGCCAGCGTCTTGCCACCTGCGCCGGCACAGAAGTCGATCACGGTCTGACCTCGGCGGGGGGCGGCGAAGTCGACGAGGCGCTGGCTGCCGAGGTCCTGAACCTCGAACTCGCCCCGCTCGAACGAGGCGAGCCGGTCGATGGCCGGCTTGCCCCGGACCCGCAGCGCGGTGTCGCAGGCGGGCATCGGCTCGGCCTCGATGCCGTCGGCGGCGAGCGAGGCGCGCAGCGCTTCGCGGTCGGTCTTGAGCAGGTTCACCCTCAGGTCGAGCGGGGCGGGTCCGAGCAGCGACTGGCCGAGCCGCTCGACGGCCGCGTGCGGCACCGCCTCGCCGGCCGAGCGGGCCTGGGCGAGCAGTTCCTCGTGGAGCCAGTCGGGCAGGCTGAGACGCACCGCCTGCGGCATGCCGCCGGGGTCGCTCGCCAGCGCCCGCCGCAGCGCCGCTTCATCCTCCGCATCGGGGCGCAGCGCCGGCAGCATCCCGTCGCCGAAGCGCAGCACGAACGACAGCCACGTCAGGCGGCGCGGCAGCGGGCCGCGCATCGACTGCGCCTGGTGACCGTAGCGGCGACGGTTGCGCAGCACGTCGAACACCGTCTCGGCGATGATGCCGCGGTCGCGACGGCCGAGTCGCTCGTTGGCCCGGAAGAAGCCGCGCAGCACGGTGTCGGCCGCGCGATCGAGCTGCAGGACCTCGCCCACCGCGCGTTCGGTCGAGGCCAGCAGCGGCGGCGTCAGGCGCGGCAGATCGGCCTGCGCCACCGCCGGCACCCAGCTCGGAGATGCCGCTGCCGCTGCTGCGGGCTGCTGCGCGGGTGCACCGCCTTCGGCCGATGCTCCGGCCGCCGGATCCTGCGGCACCTCGGTGCCGTCCGAAGCAGCTCCAGCCCCCGTCATCGCGCGCCCTCCCAGAGCAGCCGGTCGCAGGCGGGCACGCCGTCGATCTCGGCGCGCTCGCCGACGACACGGACCCGGTCCTCGAGCAGCCAGCGCACCGCCATCGGGAAGATCCGGTGCTCGGCGGCGAGCACCCGGGCCGCGAGCGTCGCGGCGTCGTCGCCGTCGAGCACCGGCACGGCGGCCTGGGCGAGGATGGGGCCGTGATCGAGCGTCGGGGTCACCAGATGGACCGTCGCGCCGTGGACGCGCACGCCCGCGGCGAGTGCCCGCGCGTGGGTGTCCAGGCCCGGGAAGGCCGGCAGCAGCGACGGATGGATGTTCACGAGGCGGCCCGCGAAGCGACGCACGAACCCTTCGGTGAGGATGCGCATGAAGCCGGCCAGCACGACGAGGTCGGCACCGAGCGCCTCGAGCCGTGCGGCGAGGGCGGCGTCGAAGGCATCCCGTCCGCCATGGGCCGCATGCGGCACCACATCGACCGGGACGTCGAGCTCGCGTGCGACGTCCAGGCCGGGCGCCTGCGCGCGGTTGGCGATCACGGCGGCGATGCGGGCGGGCCAGCGCTCGTCCCGACTGGCGCGCACGAGGCTCGCCATGTTCGAGCCCTGGCCGGAGATCAGGATCGCAACGGTCTTCAACGGGATGCCCGGGTCAAAGCCGCGCAGTCTAGCATCGGAGCGCCCCCGAAGCCGGCCTAGATTGCTTTATGATTCAAGGTTTTGCGTCCGTACGCATGCACGTCTTCCGCCGACTCCCCCCGCTCGAGCTGCGCCGCCCCTGTGCCCTCACCATCGGCAACTTCGATGGGGTGCATCTCGGCCATCGTGCGCTCCTCGACACGCTGCGGCAGTCGGCCGCCCGCCTGGGCGTGCCCGCCTGCGTGCTGACCTTCGAGCCGCATCCGCGTGAGTTCTTCGCGGCGCGCCGCCCGGGGGCGAGCGCGCCGGCGCGGATCGCGACACTGCGCGACAAGCTCGAGGCGCTCGCGGCAGCCGGCGTCGACCGGACCTGCGTCGTGCACTTCAACGAGCGATTCGCCGCCCAGTCTCCGGACGCCTTCGTCGACACCGTCCTGGTCGACGGGCTGCGCGTGCGACATCTGCTGATCGGCGACGACTTCCGCTACGGCGCCGGCCGCGGCGGCGACTTCGCCAGCCTCGAGCAGGCCGCCACGCGCCATGGCTTCGCACTCGAACGCATGGCCACGGTCGCGCTCGACGGCGAACGGATCTCCTCGTCGGCGGTCCGCGCCGCCCTCGCCTGCGCCGACCTGCCGCTCGTCGAGCGCCTGCTCGGCCGGCCGTACGCGATGTCCGGGCATGTGGTGCACGGCCGCAAGCTCGGTCGCGAGCTCGGCTTCCCGACGCTGAACCTGCGCATCCCGCACGGGCGGCCCGCGCTCGGCGGCATCTTCGTCGTGCGTGTGCACGGCCTGGCCGACGCGCCGCTCGCCGGCGTCGCGAGCCTGGGCACGCGCCCGGCCGTCGAGACCGACGGCGCGCCGCTGCTCGAGACCCATGTCCTCGACTGGGCCGGCGACGCCTACGGGCGGCTGGTCCGCATCGAGTTCCTGCGCAAGCTGCGCGACGAGGCGCACTACGACGGTCTGGACGCGCTGGTCGCCCAGATCCGGCGCGACGCGGACGACGCGCGCAGTCATTTCGCCTCCCTCGCCCAGTCCGCCCCCCTCGTCACCCCGGCCGCCCACCCCGCGCGCTGAGCGACCCGCCTCACCGAGACCGCCCCGATGGCCCAGCCGAAAGACTCCTCCAAGACCGACCACCGGGCGACGCTCAACATGCCCGACACGCCCTTCCCGATGCGCGGCGACCTCGCGCGCCGGGAGCCCGGCTGGGTTGCCGAGTGGCAGGACAAGGGCGTCTACCAGCGCATCCGCGCGTTCAGCAAGGGCCGCCCGCTCTTCGTGCTGCACGATGGCCCGCCCTATGCGAACGGCGACATCCACATCGGCCACGCGGTCAACAAGATCCTGAAGGACGTGATCGTCAAGTGCCGCAACATGGCGGGCTTCGACGCGCGCTACGTGCCGGGCTGGGACTGCCATGGCATGCCGATCGAGATCCAGATCGAGAAGCAGTTCGGCAAGACCCTGCCGCCCGCCGAGGTGCAGTCGAAGTCGCGCGCCTACGCGACCGAGCAGATCGCACGTCAGAAGAAGGACTTCATCCGCCTCGGCGTGCTCGGCGAGTGGGACGACCCGTACCTCACGATGGCGCCCCGCAACGAGGCCGACGAGTTGCGCGCGCTCGGCAAGATCATGGAGGCGGGCTTCGTCTTCCGCGGCCTCAAGCCGGTGAACTGGTGCTTCGACTGCGGCTCGGCGCTCGCCGAGGCCGAGGTCGAGTACCAGGACCGCACCGACCTCGCGGTCGATGTCGGCTTCGCGTTCACCGACCGGGCGAAGCTCGCGGCGGCCTTCGGCCTGCCCGCGCTGCCCGCGGGCGCGGGCTTCGCGGTGATCTGGACGACGACGCCCTGGACGCTGCCCGCGAACCAGGCGCTCAACCTGCACCCGGAGTTCGAGTACGCGCTGGTGGCCACCGAACGCGACGGCGCGCCGGTCACGCTGCTGCTCGCGAAGGAGCGCGTCGAGGCCTGCCTCACCGCGTGGGGGCTGCCCGCGGGCACCGTGCTCGCGACCGCACCGGGCAAGGCCCTCGAGCTGCTCGAGTTCAGCCATCCGTTCTTCGACCGTGTCGCGCCGGTCTACCTCGGCGACTACGTGACGCTCGACAGCGGCACCGGGCTCGTCCATTCGTCACCCGCCTACGGTGTCGAGGACTTCCTGTCATGCAAGCGCTACGGGATGAAGGACGCCGACATCCTGAACCCGGTCACCGGCGACGGCCGCTACGCGGGCACGCTGCCCCACTGGGGCGGCGAGAAGATCTGGGATGCGAACCCGAAGATCGTCGAGACGATGCGGGCGAACGGCACGCTCTTCAAGGTCGCGAAATACCTGCACCCGTACATGCACTGCTGGCGGCACAAGACGGCGGTGATCTTCCGCGCGACCAGCCAGTGGTTCGCCGGCATGGACGTGCAGCCGAAGACCGGCGAGACCCTGCGCGCGCGCGCGCTCGCCGCGATCGATGCGACCGACTTCTATCCGGGCTGGGGCCAGGCCCGCCTGCACGCGATGATCGCGAACCGACCCGACTGGACGCTGTCTCGCCAGCGGCAGTGGGGCGTGCCGATGGCGTTCTTCGTGCATCGCGAGACCGGTGCGCTCCATCCGCGCACGCCCGAGCTGCTCGAGCAGGTCGCACGGCGCATCGAGACCGGCGGGATCGAGGCCTGGCAGACGCTCGATCCGCGCGAGCTGCTCGGCGACGAGGCCGACCAGTACGAGAAGAACCGCGACACGCTCGACGTCTGGTTCGACTCGGGCACCACGCACGAGACCGTGCTGCGCGGCTCGCACGCCGCGCAGTCGGCCTTTCCGGCCGACCTGTACCTCGAGGGCAGCGACCAGCACCGCGGCTGGTTCCATTCGTCGTTGCTGACCTCGTGCATGATCAACGGCGTCGCGCCGTACAAGGCGCTGCTCACGCACGGCTTCGTCGTCGACGGCGACGGCCGCAAGATGAGCAAGTCGCTCGGCAACGTGGTGGTGCCGCAGAAGGTCTCCGACACGCTGGGCGCGGAAGTGCTGCGGCTCTGGGTGGCCTCCACCGACTACTCCGGTGAGCTCTCGCTGTCCGACGAGATCCTCAAGCGGGTCGTCGAGGCCTACCGACGGATCCGCAATACGCTGCGCTTCCTGCTCGCGAACCTGGCCGACTTCGATGCCCAGGCCGACGCGGTGCCCGTCGCCGACCTGCTCGAGATCGACCGCTGGATGCTCGCGCGCGGCGCGCAGTGGCAGGCCGACGTGGTGGCCGCCTACGGCCGCTTCGAGTTCCACCCGATCGTCTCCGGCCTGCAGACCTTCTGCTCGGAAGACCTCGGCGCGTTCTTCGTCGACGTGCTCAAGGACCGGCTCTACACCAGCGCGCCGAAGTCGCTCGCGCGCCGTTCGGCGCAGACGGCGCTGTGGCACGTGACGCAGTCGATCGTCCGCGCGATGGCGCCGATCCTGTCGTTCACGGCCGAGGAGGCCTGGCCGCTGCTCGATGCGAAGGCCTGGGCCGCGCAGGGCGAGACGGTCTTCACCCAGACCTGGCATGTGTACCCCGAGATCGCCGACGCCGAGACGCTGCTGGCCAAGTGGGGCCGCCTGCGCGCCTGGCGCGGTGAAGTGATGCGGGCGATCGAGGCGGTGCGCACGACCGGCGGCATCGGCTCGTCGCTCCAGGCCGAGGTCGACGTGGCGGCGGCGGGGACGCTCTTCGAGGACCTGGCCAGCCTGGGCGACGACCTCCGGTTCGTGCTGATCACGTCGGCGGCGCGGCTGCGCGAGGCCGAGGATGGCGAGCTCGGCGCCGACGACGCGGCGACGGGGCGCATCACGGTGACGCCGAGCGCGCACGCCAAGTGCGGACGCTGCTGGCACTGGCGCGCCGACGTCGGCCACGATGCGGCCCATCCCGAGCTGTGCGGGCGCTGCACCGGCACGCTTGGCGGCGCGGCCGAGCCGCGCCACGCGGCCTGAGGACGGCGCCCGATGGCCCGCCGCTCGTCCAAGCCCACGGTCCGCTCGTGGCTCGCGCTCGCCACGCTGGTGCTGATCCTCGACCAGATCACCAAGGCCTGGGTCTATGCGCGCTTCAAGGACGGCGAGCGCGTCACGGTCATCCCCGGGTTCTTCGACTTCACCCTGGTCTGGAACCCGGGCGCGGCGTTCAGCTTCCTCGCGGGCGCCGACGGCTGGCAGCGCTGGTTCTTCATCGTGATCGGCATCGGGGCGTCGGCGTTCATCCTGTGGCTGCTGATCGGCCATGCGACGCAGCGGCTCTTCGCCGCCGCGCTCTCGCTGATCCTGGGCGGCGCGATCGGCAACGTGATCGACCGGTTCGTCCACGGGCGGGTGCTCGACTTCCTGCTCGCCCACTGGCAGGACCGCTGGTACTTCCCGGCCTTCAACGTGGCCGATGCGGCGATCACCGTGGGCGCGGTCCTGCTGATCCTTGACGAACTGCTGCGGGTCCGCAAGAGTCGCTGAATGACCGACGCCACCGCTCTCCCCTCCGTGACCGGCGAACTCGCCGGGCGGCATCTGCTGCTCGGCGTGACCGGCGGCGTGGCCGCCTTCAAGGCCTGCGAACTGGCGCGCGAGCTGCAGCGACGCGGCGCCACGGTCCAGGTCGCGATGACCGATGCAGCGACGAAGTTCATCGGCACGGCGACCTTCCAGGCGCTGACCGGCAGGCCGGTCTACACCGACGCCTGGGACGGCCGGATCGACAACGGCATGCCGCACATCGACCTGTCGCGCGGCGCGGATGCGATCATCGTGGCGCCCGCCACCGCCGACTTCATGGCCAAGGTCGCCCACGGCCTGGCCGACGACCTGCTCTCCACGCTGGTGCTGGCGCGCGACTGCCCGCTGCTGGTGGCGCCCGCGATGAACCGCCAGATGTGGTCGGCGGCGGCCACGCAGCGCAATGTCGCGACGCTGCGCGCCGACGGCGTGGCGGTCCTCGGCCCCGGCGCGGGCGAACAGGCCTGCGGCGAGACCGGCGACGGTCGCATGCTCGAGGCGCAGCAGCTGGTCGAGGAGACGATCGCGTTCTTCGCGCCGAAGCGCCTGGCCGGACGCCGCGTGCTGGTGACCGCGGGCCCCACCTTCGAGCCGATCGATCCGGTGCGCGGCATCACCAACCTGTCGTCGGGCAAGATGGGCTACGCGATCGCCCGGGCCTGCCGCCATGCCGGCGCGCAGGTGGTGCTGGTGTCGGGGCCGACCGCGCTCGACGCCCCCCAGGGCGTGCGGCGCGTCGACGTGCGCAGCGCGCGCGAGATGCTCGCCGCCGTGCAGGGCGAGATCGCGGGGCAGGACCTGTTCGTGGCGGTCGCCGCGGTCGCCGACTGGCGCGTGGCGAACGCCTCGTCGCGCAAGCTCAAGAAGACCGAAGGCGGCGGCGCGCCCGCCCTCGAGTTCGCGCAGAACCCCGACATCCTCGCGACGGTGGCCGCGATGCCCGGCGGCCCCTACTGCGTCGGCTTCGCGGCGGAGACCGAGGACCTCGAGGCCAATGCGCAGGACAAGCGGCGCCGCAAGGGCGTGCCGCTGCTGGTCGGCAACATCGGCCAGGCCACCTTCGGCCTCGACGACAACGAGCTGCTGCTGATCGACGCGCAGGGCTCGACCCGGCTGCCGCGCGCGAGCAAGACCGTGCTCGCCGCCGCGCTGGTCGATGCGATCGCCGCCCGGCTGCCCGAGGCGAGCTGCTGATGGCCGTGCCCGAGCCGGGCAGCGCGGGGGCACGCGAACTCGGCGGCGCCCCGCGCGACGGCGATTTCGCGCGGCTGCTCGAGGCGGCGAGCGCGCCCTCGGCGCACCGCATGCGGATCGATCCGGCCACGCTCGGTCTCGAGGACGCGGCCTCGCGGGCGGCCCGCGCCGGCCGCTTCAGCGGCGCGCCGCCCGTCGAGGCCGCGACCTCGCCGCTGTCCGAGGACCCGGGCCGGCTCGAGCCGGCGGCCTCGTCTGCCGCCCCGCGCCCTGCCGCCGCGCCCTACGGCC
>CAIUGQ010000425.1 GCA_903898725.1 uncultured Burkholderiales bacterium
GATCTGCGCCAGCAGCTTCTCCTGCGCGCGGTCGTCGCGCCGTTCGCCGGCGGCGGTGAGCGCGCGGTGCGCGAGCCGCGGGATCGAGGGCAGCAGCTGCGCCCACTGCGGCATCTCCTGCTGCAGCCGATCGACCAGCCCTTGGGTGCCGATCTGCTCGTTCATCCAGCGCTCGAGGATCGGCTTGGCGGTCACCCACAGGTCGAGGTCCGGGTCGAGCTGGCGGCCCAGGCCCTCGATGTTGAGCAGCGTCTTCTGCAGCAGCACGAGCTGCGGCTGGATCGACACGTTGAAGCGACGCGAGGCCTGGAAGAGCCGCAGCAGCACCAGGCCGAGCGAGATCTCCTTGAGCGGCCGGTCGAAGAAGGGCTCGCAGGTGGCGCGCACCGCGCCCTCGAGTTCCTCGACCCGCGTGGTCGCCGGCACCCAGCCGGACTCGACGTGGAGCTCGGCCACGCGCCGGTAGTCGCGCCGGACGAACGCGAGGAAGTTCTGCGCGAGGTAGTTCTTGTCGAAGTCGGACAGCGTGCCGACGATGCCGAAGTCGAGCGCGATGTAGCGGTTGAAGTCCTCGCCCGCGTCGCCGACCAGGATGTTGCCCGGGTGCATGTCGGCATGGAAGAAGCCGTGCTTGAAGACCTGCGTGAAGAAGATCTCCACGCCGTCGCGCGACAGCTTCTTCAGGTCGATGCCCGCCTCCACCAGGCGGTCGATGCGGCCGATCGGGATGCCGCGCACGCGCTGCATGACGATCACGTTCTGCGCGCAGAAGTCCCAGAACATCTCGGGGATGCGCAGCAACGTGGAGTCGGCGAAGTTGCGGCGCAGCTGGTTGGCGTTGGCGGCCTCGCGGACCAGGTCGAGCTCGTCGTGCAGGTAGTGGTCGAACTCGTCGATCACGTCGAGCGGACGCAGCCGGCGCGCATCGGCGGACAGCCGCACCGCCAGCGAGCCCGCGGTGCGCAGCAGCGCGAGGTCGTTGTCGATGACGTCGGCCATGCCCGGGCGCAGCACCTTGACCGCGACCTCGGTGCCGTTGTGCAGCTTCGCGAAGTGCACCTGCGCGATCGAGGCCGAGGCGACCGGCTCGGCATCGAACTCGGAGAACATCTCGTCGATGCGCCGCCCGAGCCCGCGTTCGATCTCGGCGACGGCGACCGCCGACGGGAAGGGCGGCACGTCGTCCTGCAGGCGGGCGAGCTCGTCGGCGACGTCGGGCGGCAGCAGGTCGCGCCGTGTGGACAGCACCTGACCGAACTTGACGAAGATCGGGCCGAGCGATTCGAGCGCCATCCGCATCCGTGCGCCGCGCGGCGCATCGAGGCGACGGCCCAGGCGCATGAGCCGGGCGAGGCCGAGTGTCCAGCGCCAGCCGAGCGTGGCCTGCGCGCCCGAGACGGCGATCTCGTCGAGACCGTGGCGCCAGGCGACGAGGAGGATGCGGGACAGTCGGCTGATTCGCACGGTAGGGGGCTCGGCACGGCGGGCAGGGCGGGTGCCGCGGCGATTGTACCGGCCGCGAGGGGGGCGGCCGCGCGCGGCGGCACCGGCCGACCGCCGATCGGGCCGCGCGCCGGCCTGCGCGAACGGCGCGGCTACAGTCGGCCGTCCCGTTTCAGGAACCCCCCATGCCGCGCTCCCGCCTGACCGTCCCCGTCGCGTTCGCCCTCGTGGCGGGCGCATTCGCCGCCGCGCCGGCTGCCGCCCAGTCGATCTATGGCGGGGTCGGCACCATCGGTCTGACGCTCGGCTACGCGCATGCGTACTCGGACCGGCTCGGTGCGCGCGCCGAGTTCTCGCTCGTGCCGACGGTGTCGCGCTCGTTCGAGCAGGACGGGATCGACTACTCGGGCGAGGCCAAGAGCTCGCGGTTCGCGGCGCTCGCCGACTGGCATCCGTTCAGCGGCGTGTTCCGCCTCACCGCGGGGCTGTCCGGCGGCAAGACCAGCGGCGACTTCGCCGGCGCGCCGTCGACCGGCACCACGATCACCATCGGCGATTCGACCGTCAGCGTCGGACCGGCCGACCGCTACGACACTCGCATCGAGTTCCCGTCGGCGATGCCGTACGTGGGCCTGGGCTGGGGCCACAGCCCGTCGAAGGGCTGGGGCATGCACGCCGATGCGGGCCTGCTGATCGGCACCCCGAAGGTCACCGGCTCGCTCTCGCCGAGCCTGAGCGCCAAGATCGCCGCGACCGGCCGCGATCCGCAGGCCGAGCTCGACCGCGAGCTGCAGACGGTGCGCGACACCACCGCGAAGGTCGTCGGCCTGCCGGTGCTGTCGCTGGGCCTGTCCTACCGCTGGTAGGGCGGCGTCGCCGGCCGCGCCGGCCAGCCGATCTCGTCGAGCAGCTCGCGGGTGTGCGCGCCGTGGTCGGGCGCCGGGTGGCGCACGCGACAGGGCGTCTCGGACAGCGCGACCGGAAAGCCGAGCATGCGCACCGTGCCGTGGCCCGGATGCTCGACGTCCATGACCATGCCCCGGTGCAGCACCTGCGGATCGGCCAGCGCCTGGCCGATGTCCTGCACGAGACCACAGGGCACGCCGGCGGCGTTGAGGCGGTGCACCCACGACTCGCGCCCGTCGGCGGCGAGCCGCGCCTCGATCATCGCGTTGAGCTCGGCCCGGTGCTGCAGGCGCAGCGTGTTGGTCGCGAAGCGCGGCTCGGCGAGCACGTGCTCGAGGCCGAGCGCGCCGAGGAACTTGCGCAGGATCGCCTCGGTGCTCGGCGCCACCGCGATGTCGCCGTCGGCCGTGCGGAACAGCCCGTAGGGCGAGGCGATCGGATGGTCGTTGCCGGTGCGCTCGGGCAGCGTCCCGGTGGCGAGGTGGTCGGAGGCGAGGTAGGCGAACATCGACATGATGCCGAACATCATCGGCGCCTCGACGCGCTGGCCCGTGCCGTTGAGGTCGCGGGCGCGCAGTGCGTTGACCACGCCGAATGCGGCATACAGGCCGGCGACCAGGTCGGTGATCGGCAGGCCGCTGCGCAGGGCCGGCCCGTCGCGCTCGCCGTTGACGCTCATGAACCCGCTCATCGCCTGGATCACGAAGTCGAACGCGGGCCGCTCGACGTAGGGGCCGTCGGAGCCGTAGCCGTTGATGCTCGCCACCACCAGCCGCGGGTTCAGCGCCTTCAGGCGCGCCTCGTCGAAGCCCATCTCAGCGAGCACGCCGGGGCGGTAGTTCTCGACCAGCACGTCGGCGCGCTCGAGCATCCGCGCGAGCACCGCGCGACCTTCGGCGCCGCGCAGGTCGAGCGCGATCGAGCGCTTGTTCCGGTTGAACGAGGCGAAGTACCAGGACAGGCCCTCGTGCCCCGCGCCGATCTGGCGGATCGGGTCGCCGTCGCGCTCGTCCTCGATCTTGACGACGTCGGCACCCATGTCGCCGAGCAGCATCGTGCAGAACGGACCCGAGAGGATGCGGGTCAGGTCGACGACGCGGATGCCGTCGAGCGGCTGCCTCGCCCGCGCGGCGCTCATCCCTGCGCGGTGCGCACCGCGTCGACGGCGTGCAGCTTGAGCCGCGGGCCCGCCCGCATCACCTGGCCGACGAGACGGCGGCCGAGGGTCTCCTCCATCATCATCGCCACGCCGATCGAGCGCTCGAGGTCGACGCCGGTCTCCCAGCCGCTCTCCTGCAGCAGGTAGACCAGGTCCTCGGTGCAGATGTTGCCGGTGGCGCCGGGCGCGAAGGGGCAGCCGCCGAGGCCGCCGGCGCAGGCGTCGAAGCGCCGCACGCCTTCCTCCAGCCCCACCAGCACGTTGGCAAGGCCCACGCCGCGGGTGTTGTGCAGGTGCAGGACGAACTCGACCTGCGGCAGCGCGGCCTTCAGCGCACGCAGCAGGCCGCGCACGTTCGAGGGCGTCGCCATCCCGGTGGTGTCGCCGAGCGTGATGTGGTCGACGCCCAGGTCCGCATAGGCGCGGGCGATGGCCACCACCTGCGCGTAGGGCACGTCGCCTTCGAAGGGGCAGCCGAAGGCGACCGCGATCGCGGCCATCACGTCGATGCGCGCCGCGCGCAGCCGGTCGGCGGTCGCGGCCATGCCGGCGAGCGAGGCCACGATGTCGCGGTTCAGGTTCTTGCGGTTGTGCGTCTCGGACGCCGAGACCAGCAGCAGGCCGCCGTCGAGCGGCGTGTCGGCCGCCCGGTCGGCGGCCTTCACGTTCGGCACCAGCGCCATCAGGTAGGTGTCGGGCCGCTTGCGGATGCCCTCCAGCACCTCGGCGGCGTCGGCCAGCTGCGGCACCGCCTTGGGCGACACGAACGAGGTGACCTCGATCTCGCGCACGCCGCTGTCGATGATCGCGTTGACGATCTCGATCTTGCGGGCGGTCGGCACGAGGGTCGATTCGATCTGCAGCCCGTCGCGGGTGCCGACCTCGATCACGGTGACGCGGCGGTCCGCGGGGTCTCGCGCCATGCGCGGCGCGGCCGCGCCGACGGGGGCGGAATTCGTCATGCGATGTGCTCCGGAAGTGCCCCTGCGGTCGTGCCGCAGGGGTCGTGTCGTCCAGGCCGTCTCTGTGCAAGACGGCTGCCGTCGGCCCTCCCTGGACCGTACGGCACTATGATGAAGGCGTTTCCGAAGCGGATTCTGGCGGCGCTGACCCTGGCCGGCAAGCGATCGATCGGGACGTCCCCCCTCTCGAACGGAGATGGCTGCCCCGGCGGCCCGACGCTGTCCATGCACCGGATCGACCCCACGTCCGCCCGGCTCTTCGTCGCGATCGTCGAGGCCGGCAGCATCGCGCGGGCTGCGGCGCGCGAGCACATCGTGCCCTCGGCCGTGAGCCGGCGGCTCGCCGAACTCGAGGCGATGTTCGGTGTCGCGCTGGTCGAGCGCGGACCCCGTGGCGTGCGGCCGACGCCGGCCGGCGAGGCCCTCGTCCACCATGCGCGGCTGCTGCTGCGCACGATCGAGCGGCTGGACGTGGAGATGTCCGAGTACCGCGCCGGCGTGCGCGGCCACGTCCGCGTGCGGGCGAGCGCCTCCTCGCTCGCCGCCGGGCTGCCCGCGCTGCTGCAGGGCTTCATGCGCGAGCACGAGGGCGTCAAGCTCGACCTCGTCGAGCAGGACACGCCCGAGGTGTTCCGGCAGGTCGCCGAAGGCCATGCCGACGTCGGCGTCGCGCCCGACATCGTGCGCCACGAGCTCCAGGCCTTCCCCTACCACCGCTACGACCTGTGCGCGGTGGTGCCCGAGGACCATCCGATCGCGCGGCTCGAGACGGTGCGCTACGCGCAGATGCTCGACTGGGACCAGGTCGACCTGACCTACGGCAGCGCGCTGTCGACGCTGCTCGACGCCGCCGCCGCGCAGGCCGGCGCGGTCAAGCGCACGCGCATCCGCGCGATGGGCTTCGAGAGCGTGTGCCGGATGATCGGCTCGGGCATGGGCATCGGCGTCGGACCGTCGTTTCTCGCGCCGACGCACGGGCCGATCTACCGGCTGCGCTTCGTGCCGCTCGACGAGCCGTGGGCGCATCCGCTGATCTGCGTGCTGGTGCGCGACCCGGAGTCGCTGCCGCAGGCGGCGCGGGCGCTGGTGGCAAGGCTTCGAGCGGCGTGGCCGGGGGCCTAGAACACCTTCCCCGGATTCAGGATCCCGTTCGGATCGAGCGCCGCCTTGAGCCGCTTCATCAGCGCGATCTCGGCCTCGCTGCGCGAATGGCCGAGGTACGCCTTCTTGAGCAGCCCGATGCCGTGCTCGGCGGACACCGAGCCCTGCCATTCGGCGACGCAGCCGTAGAGGATGCGGTCGCAGTCGTACTTCGTGAAGACGCCCTCGCGGGTCTGCACGCTCACGTGCAGGTTGCTGTCGGCGACGTGTCCGAAGTTGACGATGCCGACATCCGGCCAGGCCGCGCGAAGCCGCGCCACGCACTCGGGCACGAAGGCGCCGATGCGCCCGATCGGCAGGCTGACGTCGTAGTCGACATGCGGCGAGAAGGCCCGCTTGAGCTCGGAGGAGGCGTCGCGGATCGCCCAGATCGAGCGGCGCTGCGCCTCGGACTGCGCGATCACCGCGTCGCTCGCGCAGCCGTCCTCGAGCGCGGCGCCGATCGCCTCCTCGAAGAGCGCGTCGTCGCGCGCGGGGTCGGTGCCCATGGTCTCGAGCAGCACGTGCAGCGTGCCGTCCTGCGGCAGCGGCGGCGCGGCGGGCAGCTGCGCGTTGGCGAACGCGTAGAAGTCCGGCCACATCGCCTCGAAGGCGGCGAGCGTCGGGCCGAGCCGCTCGCGGGCGATGCGCAGCAGCCGCAGCACCGCGTCGTAGTCGGGCAGCGCGACCAGCGCGGTCGAGACGCTGCGCGGCTTCGGATACAGGCGCAGCACCAGCCGCGTGATCACGCCGAGCGTGCCCTCGCTGCCGATGAAGAGCTGCTTGACGTCGTAGCCGGCGTTGTTCTTGAGCATGGTGTTGAGCGCGCTCACCACCGTGCCGTCGGGCAGCACCGCCTCCACGCCGAGGATCAGGTCGCGCATCATGCCGAAGCGCACCACGCGGTTGCCGCCGGCGTTGGTCGACGCGTTGCCGCCCACGCGGCACGAGCCGCGCGCACCGATGTCGAGGGGGAACAGGAGACCGGCGGCGTCCGCCGCCTCCTGGACCGCCTGCAGCGTGGCGCCGGCCTGCACGGTGATCGTCGAGCCGTCGACGTCGAGCGCCTCGATCGCGGCCATCCGCTCGAGCGACAGCACCACGCAGTCGGCCATCGGCGTGGCGCCGCCGGTCAGGCCGGTCAGGCCGGCCTGCGGCACCACCGGGTGGCCGTGCGCGTCGCAGATCCGCATGACGGCCGCGACGTCCTCCACCGTGCGGGCCCGCACCAGCGCGACCGGCGCGCAGCCCGCCTCGGCGGGCACGTTCCAGTCGCGCAGGTGGCGCGGATCGACCGGGCCGGCCTCGAGGACGGCGGGGTCGAGCTCGGCACGCAGGGCGGCGAGCACCGCGGCAGCGCGCTCCGGCAGGGCGACGGGTGCGTTCATCGGGGGGGCTCCAGGTCGATGCCGATGTGTCCGGGCGCTTCGGCCGCGGCTCCGGCGGATGTCTGCGGCGTCGCGACGACTTCGGTGCGCCGGCGGATCGGGATCGCGCCGGCGTCGATCGTCGGGGCCGGCGCCTCGGGTTCCTGCACCGGGTCGACGTCGAAGGCGATGTCGCCGTCCGGGTCCGGCACGCCGGTGGGCGCGAGGCCGGCGAAGTCGAAGGCCTCGCGGTCCATCAGGTGCGAGGGCACGATGCTCGACAGCGACGAGAAGATGCTCTCGACGCGGCCGGGAAAGCGCCGCTCCCAGTCGCGCAGCATCGCCTTGGCGTCGCGGCGCTTGAGGTTCTCCTGCGAGCCGCACAGGTTGCACGGGATGATCGGGAAGGCCTTCCACTCGGCATAGGCCTCGAGGTCGGCCTCCTTCACGTAGGCCAGCGGCCGGATCACCACATGGCGGCCGTCGTCGGACACCAGCTTCGGCGGCATGCCCTTGAGCTTGCCGCCATGGAACAGGTTCAGGAAGAAGGTCTCGAGGATGTCGTCGCGATGGTGGCCGAGCGCGATCTTGGTGGCGCCGAGCTCGTCGGCGACGCGGTACAGGATGCCGCGCCGCAGCCGCGAGCACAGCGAGCAGGTGGTGCGGCCCTCGGGGATGACGCGGCGCACGATCGAGTAGGTGTCCTGCTCCTCGATGCGGAACGGCACGCCGATCGAGCGCAGGTAGTCGGGCAGCACGTGCTCCGGGAACCCGGGCTGCTTCTGGTCGAGGTTCACCGCGATCAGCTCGAACGAGACCGGCGCCCGCTCGCGCAGCGTGCGCAGCAGGTCGAGCATCGCGTAGCTGTCCTTGCCGCCCGACATGCAGACCATCACGCGGTCGCCGTCCTCGATCATCCCGAAGTCGCCGATCGCCTCGCCGACCTGGCGGCACAGCCGCTTGTGCAGCTTGTTGCGCTCGTGCTCGACCTTCTGCTGCGCACGGGTGGCCGGTGCGGCGGTCACGGAGGGCGCGGCGGGCGCGGCGGGCTGAGAGGGCCGGGTGGCGGTGTTCATCCGGGCTTCCTGCGGTGGATCTCGACGCCGACCTCCTCGACGTCGTCGAAGGCGGTGTACTTGTGGACCCGGACGCGGACGGCGCGCACGTCGGTCATCGCGAGCAGGCGCTCGACGACGCGGTCGGCGAGCGTCTCGAGGAGGTTGATGTGGCCGTCGCGCACCACCTCGATCATCGCGGCGCGGATCGTCTGGTAGTCGAACACCTCGTCGAGCTTGTCGCGCGAGGGATGGAAGCGGGTGTCGGCGATCTCCAGCTCGGCGTCGAGCTTGAGCGGCTGCGTGCGGTTCTTCTCGTGCGCATGCACGCCGATCTGCGCGTCGATGCGCAGGCCCCGGATGAAGATCGACTGGGTGTCCACGGTCAGGGGCCTTCGGGCGGCATGAAGCTCACGTCGCGCGGCAGCGGACGCAGGTGCTGGCCGCCGTCGCACAGGATGGTCGAGCCGGTGAGGGAGCGGTTGGCGACCGCGAACACCACCGAGGCGGCGACGTCGGCGGCGGTGCTCGAGCGGCCGAGCGGCGAGTGCGAGCGGTGCGCCTGCGCGAAGGTCGCGTCGTCCTGCAGGTAGCTGGGCAGCGTCAGGCCGGGCGCCACGCCGACCACCCGCACGCGGGGGGCGAGCGCCTGCGCGAGCATCGTGGTCGCGGCGGCGAGGCCGGCCTTCGACAGCGTGTAGGACAGGAAGTCGGGGTTCTGGGCCCAGAGCTTCTGGTCGAGCAGGTTCACCACCACGCCCTCGGCGCCGGCGGGCAGCAGGCGGTGCAGCTCGCGCGCCAGCAGCACCGGTGCGGCGAGGTTGGGCAGCAGGTGGGCCTGGAACGACGCGAAGCCGACGTCCGCAGCCGAATCGAACTCGAAGCGCGAGGCGTTGTTCACCACGCAGGTGGCCGCGCCGAGCGCGTCGGCGAGCGCCGGCAGCAGCGCCAGCACCTCGGCCTCGTCCTGCAGCTGCGCCGGCAGCGCGATGGCGCGACGCCCGAGCGCGCGGATGGCGGCGACGGTGGCCTCGGCGTCGTCGCGCGAGCTGCCGTAGTGCACGCCGATGTCCCAGCCGGCGCGCGCGAGGGCGAGCGCGATCTCGCGGCCGAGACGACGGGCGGCGCCGGTGACGAGGGCGACCTGCGGAAGGGGGGCGGCGGGCGTCTGCATGGAGCCCGGAGTGTACCCGCGCGCCTGCGGGCCCGGCGCCGCGCGCCGCGCTGCAGGCGCCATGCGAGAATCCGCCCCATGACGATGCCGCAGCCCGATCCGCAGGCGCTCGCGCACAGCGCGGTGCTCGCAGGCCGGATCGCCGAGGCGATCGAGGCCGCCGGCGGCTGGCTGCCGTTCGACGCCTGGATGGCTCGGGCGCTCTACGAGCCCGGCCTCGGCTACTACGCCGGTGGCGCACATCCGTTCGGCGCCGGCGGCGATTTCGTCACCGCGCCCGAGCTCTCGCCGGCCTTCGCCGAGTGCATCGCCGCGCAGGTGGCCGAGTGGTTCGCCCATTGCGACCCTGTCGTGGTGGAGTTCGGCGCCGGCACCGGGACGCTCGCCGCGGGGGTGCTCGCGGCGCTGCGCCGGCTCGGTCGCCCCGCGCACCGCTATGCGATCGTCGAGCTCTCCGGCACGCTGCGCGCCCAGCAGCGCGAGACCCTGGCGCGGCAGGTGCCCGAGGCGCTCGGGACGGTCGAGTGGCTCGATGCGCTGCCGGCCTCGATCGACGGCGTCGTCCTCGGCAACGAGGTGCTCGATGCCATGCCGGTCCGGGTCTTCGAGCACACCGGCGACGGCACCCTCGACGAACTCGGCGTGGCCCTCGACGACGCAGGCGTGATCCGCTGGGCGGCGCGACCGGCCGACCCCGGGCTGCGTGCCGCGCTCGCAGAGTCGCTGCGCGCGGCGGCGCGGACCGATCCCGACGCGTCGAGCGATGCGGCCGGGCACGAGGCCGCGCCGTGGCCGCTGCTGGGCCCGGGCCGCTACCGCTCCGAGCTCGGTCTGCAGGCCGCCGCCTGGGTCGCGACCGTCGGGCGGGCGCTGCGCCGAGGCGCGATGCTGCTGGTCGACTACGGCTTCCCCGCCCGCGAGTACTACCACCCGCAGCGCGACGGCGGCACGCTGATCGCGCACCGGCGCCACCATGCGCACGGCGACGTGCTGCGCTGGCCCGGGCTGCAGGACGTCACCGCCCATGTCGACTTCAGCGCGATCGCGCGCTCGGCGGCCGGCGAGGGGCTCGAGCTGCTCGGCTACACCTCGCAGGCCCGCTTCCTGATGAACTGCGGGCTGCTCGAGCGGCTCGCCGAGACCACCCGCGGCGGTGCGGTCGACCCCGGGTCGATCCGTACGCTGAGCGCGGTGCAGACCCTGCTGTCCGAGGCCGAGATGGGCGAGCTGTTCAAGGCGATCGCCTTCGGGCGCGGCTTGCCGCCGATGCCGCTCGGCTTCGTGCGCGGCGACCGGAGCGGCTCGCTTTGAAGTGGCTGATCGCCACGGCGGTCGCGCTCTTCCTGTTCTCGGGTGCGATGCCGTGGCTGCGCAAGCTCGGCATCGGCCGGCTGCCGGGCGACTTCAGCTTCCGGCTGTTCGGCCGCGAATGGTCGATCCCGCTGATGTCGACGATCGTGCTGTCGATCACCGCGGCACTCATCGCGCGGCTCATCTAGCGGGCCCCCGAGACGACCCAACCACAACGAGGAGACGACTCCGATGCAGCACTACACCCACGCCCAGTTC
The DNA here is from genome assembly GCA_903898725.1 of uncultured Burkholderiales bacterium. Taxonomy (GTDB): domain Bacteria; phylum Pseudomonadota; class Gammaproteobacteria; order Burkholderiales; family Burkholderiaceae_E; genus UBA4615. The sequence goes on from CAIUGQ010000425.1 coordinate 10,776, forward strand.
CCCGGCCTGGTCGGCCAGGAGATCGCGCTGACCGACTGGCTCGAGATCACGCAGGACCGCATCGACCGGTTCGCCGACGCCACCGATGACCACCAGTGGATCCACGTCGACGCCGAGCGCGCCCGCAGCGGGCCGTTCGGCGCGACCATCGCGCACGGCTACCTGACCCTGTCGCTGCTGGCCGGCTTCTCGCAGCGCAACCTGTCGATCGACGACGAGACGATGTCGATCAACTACGGACTGAACAAGGTGAGGTTCCCGTCGCCGGTGCGCTGCGGGTCGAAGGTGCGCGCGCGCTTCGTGCTGCAGTCATGCACGCCGGCCGACGGCGGTCCGGGCGGGCGCCCCGGCCTGCAGCTGGTGATGCGAGCGACGATCGAGATCGAGGGGTCCGACAAGCCCGCCTGCGTCGCCGAGGCGGTGCGTCTGACCTTCAAGTAGGCGTGCCGGGCCCGAGCACGCGCCCGACGATCTCGAGCAGCGCCTCGGGCCGCCACGGCTTGGCGAGGAAGGCGACGATCGGCGCATCGCCGATCCGCGAGCGCACGTAGTCCTCGGCGTAGCCGCTGCTCAGGATCACCGGCAGCGTCGGGCACACCGTCGCGATCACGCCGAGCACCGCCGCGCCGTCGGCGCGCGGCATCACGAGGTCGAGCACGGCCATCCCGAAGCGGTCCGCACCGGCCTGCAGGTGCTCGATCGCCTCCATGCCGTCCTGCGCGACCAGCACGGTGTAGCCGGCATCGACGAGCACCTGCTCGAGCAGGTACGCGACGATCCGGTCGTCCTCGGCGATCAGTACCCGTCGGCTCATCGCGCAGCCGGGCCCTCAGTCCGCACGCTGCCTCTCGCGGTAGGCCGCCGGATAGAGCCGCACCGTGCAGTCGGGACACATGCCGTGGGAGACGGTGGCGCCCGAGTGGTCGCGCAGGTACTCGTCGACGGGGCGCCAGGCGCCATGACCGTCACGGATGTGCTTGCACGACGCGCACACCGGCAGCAGCCCGCTCAGCGTGCGGACCTGGGTGAGCGCATGGCGCAGTTCGGTGATGAGCAGTTCGCGCTCGTCTTCCATGCGGACCCGCGCGGTCATGTCGTGCAGCAGCAGCAGGCTGCCCGCCGGCGCACCGTGACCCGCGTCCAGCGGCACCGTGCGCACCGCGAAGTGCCGGGCCTGCAGCGTCACGAAGGGCGCGGACTGACCGGCGGCGAGGATGCCGGCCTCGCCGCCGGCCGCCGCGAACAGCGCGGCGGCCGGCCGGCCGAGCGCATCGGCCACCGGCACGCCGAGCAGCGCCGACATCGTGCGGTTCAGGTCGATCACGCGTCCGTGGGCGTCGGTGGCGAGCATGCCGTCCTCGATCGCATCGAGCAGCACGTCGCGCGCCACCGGCGTCAGGTCGAGCATCCGGTGCCGCAGCACCGCCCAGCCGATCAGCAGGCCGGTGCTGGCGAGCGCGAGGGGCATCGGATCCATGGAGCGCGGTGCGATCCCGAGCAGCGAGGTCGCGTTGGCCACCACCGGTGCGACCGAGGCGGCGGCGACCGCGATCCCCTGCGGGCGCGCGAGCGGCCCGGTCCGCGCCGCCCACATCAGCACCATCACGACGCTGGCGACGATCATCAGGTAGTTGTAGCCGATCACGTAGGGGTGCAGCGGCCCGTAGGCGATCTGCGCGACGTAGGTGAGGTTCCCGGTGCGCTCGAACACCACCTCGCGCAGCAGCCAGCCGCGGCCTTCATCAGTCCAGAGGATCGCCAGGCGCAGCGCCGGCAGCGCCGACAGCGCGGCGAGCACCCAGCCGCGGCGCTTCGGCATCCAGCCGGTGAACTCGAGCGCGAACCAGACCACCGCGACCGGCGTGAACGAGATGAACGCGTACTTGACGTTCAGCCACAGGGCCGCCGACGCCGGCGACGACAGGGCCTGCAGCGCGACGGTCGCGGTCCAGCCCGCCGACAGGGCCGCGAGCGCGGCGAACCCGCGGCCGACCGCCTGACGGCGGGCGTGCAGACCGAATCCTGCCATCGCGGCCAGCACGAACAGCGTCACGATCGTCGCGAGCAGATAGAGCACCTGCAGGTCGACCTGAGGCTTCATCAAATGTGGGGAACGCGGTCTCGGAAGCGCGACACTTCATCACGGATTTGTATCGCCGGCCAGCCTTTGCACCCCTGTCCTAATCCGGGCGGTGCGCGATCCGATGCGCCCGCCGCGGCACGAGGACTGCAAATGGGATAGATGCCCATTCGGACGGCGGCCGCGCGGCGTCCATCTCCTCCGTCGCGAGGGGCGGCGAGGGCCAGCGAGCTGCGGGAGTCGAGCCCTCCAGGCACGCCGCGGCTAGTCACCCCGATCGGGCCCGAACACCACTGCGATGGCCTGGATGCGCGCGACTCGGAGCGCTTCGCCAATGGCGGCCGGGCCGGCACCGACGCTCGAACCGACGCGCGCGGCGATCGCGCCGGCGTCGACCGCGCGTGCGGCGTCGAGGGCGAGGCGCAGCCTCGAGTCGGCTCCGGACAGCCGCGGCCCTGCGTCGGCTGCAGCCGTCGCCGCGGCATCGCAGGCACGGAGCACCCCTTCGAAGCGTGCGGGTTTGCGCATCGCATCGCAGCGCTCGAAGAGCGCGACGACCTGCGCGGCGTCGAGTGCGTCGACCTGGTGCAGGACGCGTCGCTCGCGCGCTGCGATCAGCGCGAGCTCGCGGCCTTCATTGGGCGCCTTGAGCCGCTCGGCAATGCGCCGGGCCCGGTCCGCGGCGTCGGCGTCGGGGGTGGGCTCGGCAGCGGGCTCGCCGGCCGCTGCGATCGGCGCCCCCGGTTCGAGCGCGAGGGCCGCCACCCGGACGGGCAGCGGGTCGCTCGCCGCGGCGGCTGCGTCGACGACCCGTCCGAGTCCGCAGGCCTCGGTGTCCGTCGGGTCGGCCGAGTCCGGTGCGCGCGCAGCGTGCGCGACCGCGTCGAGCTCGGGCACCAGACGGGCGAGCGCGCCGCAGGCGTGGAGGACGGCCAGCATCCGGGACGGTCGACGCTCCATGAGGCCGCGCGCCATCTCCTGCCACACCCGTTCGGGCACCAGCGCGTCGACCTCGCCGGCCGCGACCATCGTGCGCATCAGTTCGAAGGTCTCGGGTGCGACGGTGAAGCGCTCGAAGCGGGCGGCGAAGCGCGCCACGCGCAGGATCCGCACCGGGTCCTCGGCGAAGGCCTCGCTGACGTGGCGCAGCACGCCGTCTTGCAGGTCGCGACCGCCGCCCCATGGATCGACGATCGAGCCGTCCGCCGCCCGGGCCATCGCGTTGATCGTCAGGTCGCGTCGGTGGAGGTCCTCCTCGAGCGTGACCTCGGGGGCGCATTGCACGACGAAGCCGCGATAGCCGCGGCCCGTCTTGCGCTCGGTCCGCGCGAGCGCGTATTCCTCGTGGGTGACCGGATGCAGGAACACCGGGAAGTCGCGGCCGACCGGCCGGAAGCCCAGCTCGGTCATGCGCTCGGGCGTCGTGCCCACCACCACCCAGTCGCGGTCGTGGACCGGCAGACCGAGCAGCGCGTCGCGCACCGCGCCGCCGACCTCGTAGCAGTCGAGACCGGAGGCGGCCACGCTCAGCGTCGCGCCTGCGAGCGCCAGTCGTCGTAGCGGGCGCCGTCGCCTGGTCCATACAGCGACGGGCCCATCGCCCGCAGCGAGGCCGGCGCGATGCCGAGGTCGGGATCGGCGGGACGCGCGCTGACGTTGTCGAGCGCCATGGAGTCGAGGTTGTCGCGGGTCATCAGCGGTTCGCCCGGCGCCCGTTCCATCAGCATCGCCATCAGCCGCGCGAGGCCGGCGGGCAGTCCGACGATCGGACGCGGATGGCCGCTCCAGACGCCGGCCAGCTGCACCAGCTGGCGCAGCGTGAACACCTCGGGGCCCGCGAGCGCGTAGGTCTTTCCGGCGGTGGCCGGGGCATCGAGCACGTTGACGATCGCCTGCGCGACGTCGCTGACCCAGATCGGCTGGAACCGTGCCTCGGACTTCGCGAGCGCCAGCACCGGCAGCACGCGCTGGATGCGGGCGAAGAGGTTGAGGAAGCTGTCCTCGGCGCCGAACACCACCGAGGGCCGCAGGATCGTCCAGTCGAGGTCGCGCGCCTGGCGCACCTTCTCCTCGCCGGCCGCCTTCGAGCGCAGGTAGCGCGACGGCAGGGTGTTCTTGCCGCCGTCGGTGACGCCGAGCGCGCTGACATGGACCAGTCGCCGCACGCCCTGGGTGCGGCACGCCTCGACGAGCGCGGCCGGCAGGTCGACGTGGGCCCGACCGAACTGCGGACCCCAGCGGTCGGTGCCGGTGCCGGCCTTGCCGTGCAGCACGCCGACCAGGTTGATCGCCGCATCGCAGCCGGCGGCCAGCGAGGCCATCGCCCGCGGATCGGTGGTATCGACCTCCACCACGTCGACCGTCGGCAGCAGGATCAGGTGCCGGGCGCGCTCTCGGTGCCGGGTGGGCACGATGACGCGTCGGCCCTGCGCCGACAGCCGCGACGCCACATGCGTGCCGATGAAGCCGGAGCCGCCGAGGACGAGGATGCGCGAATGGAGCATGGACGGGTGATTCCGCTCTGGGCGGCACAGGGAGAGGAGGTCGGAGTCGCGGCCGCTGCGCGGCCATCCCCGCCATCGTAGCGCGAAGCCGAGCGACGGCTCGTGTCCGGCATGGCTGCGCGTCGGGTCGTCGACGGCGCGGGGCGGTCGGTGGCGCTCAGTCTCCGCCGGGCGACGCGGTCGCGGTGACGCTGGGGCCCGGCTGCACGTCGCCGAGCATGGCCTTGAGCGACTGCGGCTCGCCGGTGAACAGCGCCGCGTACCAGACGGCGTTGGACAGCACGTGCTTGACGTAGCCGCGGGTCTCGTTGAACGGCACGATCTCGGCGAAGACGGCCCCTTCGACCGCCTGCGGCAGCGTGCCGCGCCACGAGCGGGGCCGGCCCGGTCCGGCGTTGTACGCGGCCGATGCCAGCACCGGCGAGCGGTCGAGATCGTCGAAGACCGTCTTCAGGTAGAAGTTGCCGAACTGCAGGTTGGTGTCGAGCTCGTTGATCTGCGACGGCGTGAAGTCGCGCACGCCCATCTTCTTCGCGATCCACTTGGCGGTGGCCGGCATGATCTGCATCAGGCCGGAGGCGCCGACCGGCGAGCGCGCGTCGTTGACGAAGCGGGACTCCTGGCGGATCAGCCCGTAGACCCAGGCCGGATCGAGGCCCTGCGCGCGCGCGATCGGCTTGAGGCGCTCGGCGAAGGGCGCTGGAAAGCGCAGCGCGTAGTCGTGCTCGACGCGCGTGCGGTCGGCGGCGTTGACGGTCCGGTCGAGGAGGCCGAGGCGGCGGGCATGTTCGGCGGCCGCGAGCAGCTGCCGATCGCCCATGCCGCGGACGGCGAAGTTCCACTCCCGATTGCCGTCGACCCGCAGGCCGAGCTCGTAGAACTTCAGCGCCCGCAGGATGCCAGGGGTGGCGCGCGCATCGGCGAGTTCGTTTTCGCTGGGCGGCGTGGCGGTCTCGGGCAGCACCAGCTTCAGGCCGAGCTCTTCGCCGGCGAGCTGCGAGTAGAAGTCGGCGCGGCCCGCGATCGAGGTGAACAGCACGCGCGCCTCGTGCATCGACTCGGGCCGGGCCGTGTCGGTCGCGAGCGCACGGCCGAGCCAGTAGGTCCAGGTCGGATCGGCCCGGCCCGCGGCGCTCATGCGCTCGATGGTCGCGCGCACCGCCGGCCAGTCGCCGGCACGCAGCGCCGCGCGGGTCATCCAGGCCAGGGTCTCGTCGCTCGCGCGCGCACCGCGGGCCTGCTGCGCCCACGCGTGGGCATCGGGCAGGAGCCGCCGCATGCCGCCCGCGGCGATCTGCGACCAGACGAAGCTGCGGTCGGCGGCGCGCAGACGCGGGCCGACATCGGGCATCCGCGAGGCGGCCTCGGTCGGATCGGCGCGAGCCAGCAGCGCGAGCGCGATGATCGCGAGCTCGCGCGACGGCGCGGCGTCGAGCACGCTCGCCGGGCGCGCGAGCACGGTCTCGAGCTGCTTGGGCTCGAGACGCGGGACGGCCGCCGTGGCCGCGCGGCGCACCGCGGGTGCGGAGCCCGACTCGAGCGCGGCTTCGAGCCGCCACCACAGGTCCTGGGCACCGAGCTGGCCAGCGGCGATCAGGGCGCCGAGCAGGCCATTGCATGCATCGGGCAGATCCCGCGGCTGCATCAGCAGCTCGCGGGCCTCGGGGGCGACCGCCTCGTTGCCGGCGGCGCGCGACTGCAGCGCGTAGCAGCGCACCGCGAGGTCGTCGCGTCCGACGAGCGCGGGCAGCGCCTCGTCGAAAGTACCCCAGACCTGCCGTCGGCCCAGCGACATCAGCCAGTCGCGGCGGGCCTGTTCGCCGACCAGCGCGCCCGCATGCCTCGCGGCGACGGCGCGTGCGTCGGCATCGACCGGTCCCGCGGTGTCGCCGCGGGTCTCGGCGAGCTGCGCGCGCAGCCGCCAGTAGTCGAGATAGGCCGCGAGCGGATGTGCCGCGCCGACCTGGGCGGTGAGCTGGTCGATGCGGGCGGTGTCGCCGCGGGCCGCGGCGGCGCGCGCCTGCATGAAGGCATCGTCGGCGCTGGAGGGCTCGGCTGCGCGCTGCGGGGCTGCCGGGGCCGGCTTCTGCACCGGCTTGGCCGCAGCCTTGCCGGGCGCGTTCGCGGGCGTCGACGCCTCGCTCCTCGACCCGGGGGCGAGGAGGATCGCGCCTACAATCAACGCGGGCAGGAGCCGCCCGACGTGCCGGAGAGATGCTGGCGACTTCATGCTGTGCGCTGCAGAGGAGGGGGGCCCGCCCGAAGGCCATGACGGACCGGAAAGACGCTTCGAGAATAGCACGCAGCCCCGCGCCCGATCCTGCGAGGACGGCCCTCCGGACGGCCCTTCTCGAGGCCCGCCGACAGCCGCTCGCGCCGGGGCGACACATGGCGAACGAGGCACTCGTCGAGCGCCTCGGGACGGTGCTCGGCGACGTCTCGGGCGAGACGGTCGCGATCTACTGGCCGATCCGAGGCGAGCCCTCGCTCGGCGCATTGCCGCAGCGCTGGGTCGAGGCGGGTGCGCGGCTGGCGCTGCCGGTGGTGCAGGCGCCCGGCGCGCCGCTGCGCTTCGTCGCCTGGCGCCCGGGCGATCCGACGGTGCCGGGGGTGTGGGGCATCCCAACGCCGGTCGACGGCGTCGCGCTGCGGCCCACGGTGCTGATCGTGCCCTGTGTCGGCTTCGATGCCGACTGCCAGCGCCTGGGGTACGGCGGCGGCTTCTACGACCGCAGCCTGGCCGAGCTCGATGCCGACGGCGCGCGTCCGCCGCGGGCCGTCGGGGTGGCCTGGGACGAGGCGCTGCTCGACGGCTTCGAGCCGTTGCCGACCGACCGTGCGCTCGACGCGGTGGTCACGCCGTCCCGAGCGTTTCTGCGACGCGCTGTCCCTGGGCGTTGAAGCGCGCCAGCCAGGTCGGCAGCTCGCTGGCCGGCATCGCCTTGGCGAAGTACCAGCCCTGGATCGCGTCGATGCCCAGGGTGCCGAGCAGCGTGACGGTATCGGCGTCCTCGACGCCCTCGGCCAGCGCGCGCAGTCCGAAGGCGTGCGCGACCTCGATCAGCGCCTTCACGATGCGGCGGTCGCCGACCTGCTGGGTCACCTCGCGGATGAACGCGCGGTCGATCTTCAGCTCGTTGACCGGGAAGCTGCGCAGGTAGGCGAACGACGAGTAGCCGGTGCCGAAGTCGTCGATCGCCAGCTCGCAGCCGAGCGCGCGCAGCTGGTGCATGAACTCGATCGAGGTCTTCTCGTTGCGGGCGATCGAGCTCTCGGTGAGCTCGAAGAGCAGTGCCTTCGCGTCGACGCCCCAGGTCTCGCACGCCTGCGAGACCATCGTCGGGAAGTTCGCGTCCTCGAGCGTGCGCGCCGACAGGTTCAGGCTCACCTGCAGCTCGATGCCGAGCGACTGCCAGGTCATCAGGTTGCGCAGCGCGGTGTTCAGGTTGAAGCGGGTGAGCTCGCCGATGAGGCCGGTCTCCTCGCACACCGCCACCAGCATCGCCGGGTTGACGTTCGGCTGGTCGGGTGCCTGGTTCGGCCACCGGATCAGGCCCTCGACGGCCCCGCAGTGCCGCCCGGGCATCTGCACCTGGGGCTGGTACCACAGCTCGAGCTCGTTGCCCGCGAGGGCGGCGCGCACGCGGGACTCCAGCCGCGCACGGGAGTGGTGCTGGTCCTCGCTCGCCGGCAGGATGACGATGCGGTCCTCGGCGCCGCGCGCCTCGGCGAACGCCCGGCCGGCGCTCAGGATCAGATCGGACGGGGCCCGCAGCGGACGGTCGATCCAGGCGCCGCCGATCGAGACGCGCACCGGCACGCTCCATTCGGTCCCGTCGTCATGACGCCCGGGGTAGAAGCCTTCGATGGCGCTGCGCAGCGCACTGGCGGCCAGCCGCACGATCGACTCGCCGGGCGCGTCGTCGAGCACCACCCAGATCTCGTCGACCGACACCACCGCATAGCGGTCTTCCGTTCGCAGCGTGTCCTCGATGCGGTCGAGCAGCAGCGCGAGCAGTCCCATGGTGTCGGGCCGCCGCGTCAGCGCCCGCATCCGGTCGCCGCGGGCCAGGCCGAGCGACAGCAGCGCAGGACGGCGGCCATCGCCGGACTTGAGCCGCTCGAACACGTGCCGCTCGAGCAGCTCGACCCGCATCCGGCGCGGATGACGGGCGGGGCTGGCGGCGCTGCCGTCGTCAGCCGGGGAGGCCATTGGCGCGTGCGATGCCCGAGAGGTAGAAGTCGCGCAGCTTGAGCCCGTAGGCGCCCGACGGCAGGCCGCGGACGATCCGCAGGCGTCCGTTGCCGGAGCGCGGTGCGGTCAGCAGGTCGCGTTCGATGGGCTCGGCGAGCGGCGCCTTGTCGGGCCAGGTGAGCACGAGCACGCGCGGCTCGAGACGGCGCACGCGATTGTGCGCGACCACGATCGCGACCTCGCCGCTCGAGAGCTCGACGAGGCTGCCGACCGGGAACACGCCCACCGCCTGCACGAACTGCTCGACCAGCGGCTCGTGGAACGAGCTGCCGGCCCATTCGTACAGGTTCATCAGCGCGTCCTGCGGCGCCGAGGGGTTCGCATAGGCGCGTGGCGTGATCAGCGCGGCGAAGCTGTCGGCGATCGCCGCCATCCGACCGTAGATGCTGATGTCGTTGCCCTTGAGGCCCTTCGGGTAGCCGCTGCCGTCGAGCCGCTCGTGATGCTGCGCGATGCCGAGCTCGACCTCGGCTGGCAGCCCGCCGGCCTCGTGCAGCGCGTCGAGGCCGAGGCGCACGTGCTCCTTGATCATCCCGTACTCGGCGCTCGTCAGCATGCCGGGCTTGTCGAGCAGCGCCCGCGGCAGGCGGATCTTGCCGACGTCGGCGAGCATGCCGATCATGCCCAGCTGGCCGAGCTCGCGTTTCGGGAAGCCGAGCTGGCGCCCCAGGGCGATCAGGTACAGCGCGACCTTGACCCCGTGGTTGTAGGTGGTGACGTCCTCCTCGCGGAGTCGGCCCACCCACAGCAGCGCATCGGGGTTGTCGACCATGCTCGAGACCATGTCGTCGACGGCGCCGGCGACCTCGCTGACCTGCGGCACGCGCCCGGCCTTCACGTCGGTGACCAGGGCCTTGAGCACGTCCTCGCTGCGCGAGAACGTCGAGCGCGCGCGCGGCAGCTCCTCCTCCATCGACAGCAGGTCTTCGTAGGTGTCGAGCCGGATGTCCTCGGGCAGCCAGGCGCGCACCGCGTCGCGATTCGAGCGGTCGCGTTCGCCCAGCGCCGCCCGGGCGTCGCCGTCCCGGCCCAGCAGCTGCTTGAGCCAGGCGATCGTGCGGGTGATCGGACCGGGCTCGCCGGTGTCCTGCGTGGTGTCCGCGGTCTGCCTGACGAACTGCCGGAACCGCTGCCGCGTGTCCGAACTGATGCGCACGTCGGCGCGGGTCTTGTAGACCCGTCCGGCGGTGGCGCTGCGTCGTTCCACCGGCACCTTGGCCGGGTCGGCCGCCCGCACGGACGACGGCTGTGTCTCGACGGCCCCGGGCTGGACCCTCAGGCTGGGCGCGCGTGCGGCCGGCGGCGCGCCGTCGCGCATCTCGGAGCGACGGATGGTGTCGGTCACCTCGGGGCTCGAGAGCTCGAGGTCGACATACACGTAGCTGCAGTACTTGCGCAGCGTGTCGATCTCGACCTGACTGTCCGCGAGAAAGCCCTGCAGCAGGAAGGGCGTGTCGAGCCATGGCCGGTCCAGCTCGGCGATGAACATGCCGAGCTGCAGGTCCTCGCACGCGATCTGATAGCGGCGGCTCGCAGTGATCTGCGCCGCGGCGTTATCCGGTTCCATCAATCGCTCGGGACTGTGCTGCACCGATCCGTATCCATTGGTCAGTCGGATGCGGCGGACGAGCCCTGCCGCGATCCCGGGCCATGGTAGCCAGCCACCACGGTCGTTCCAATTGAATAACGGGCGGGCGGCGGGCAGACAGCAACGCTGTCCGACGGGCGGGCGAGCCTCGGCTGCGGACGGTCAGCGCCTGCCGCAGCCTGCGCTCAGCGGACCAGGGCCTGCCAGATCGCGCGGCTCGGTCCGGGCTGATTCAGCGTGTAGAAGTGGATGCCCGGCGCACCGCCCTCGAGCAGCCGCTGACACAAGGCCGTGACCACGTCGTGGCCGAATGCGCGCAGCGAATCGACGTCGTCGGCGAAGCCCGCCAGGCGCATCCGGATCCAGCGCGGGATCTCGGCGCCGCAGGCGTCGGAGAAGCGGGCGAGCTGCGTGTAGTTCGTGATCGGCATGATGCCGGGCACGATCGGCACGGTCACGCCGTGGGCACGCGCCGCATCGACGAAGCGGAAATACGCGTCCGCGTTGAAGAAGTACTGCGTGATCGCCGCATCGGCGCCGGCCTGCACCTTGTGCACGAAGGCCTTGAGGTCGGCATCGGCGGAGGCCGCCTGGGGGTGGACCTCCGGATACGCGGCGACCTCGATGCGGAACCAGTCGCCGGTGCGCTCGCGCACGAAGGCGACGAGGTCCGACGCATAGCGGAACTCGCCGGCGTCGACCATGCCCGAGGGCAGGTCGCCGCGCAGCGCGACCAGCCGGCGAACGCCGCGCGCACGCCAGTGCGCCAGCAGCTCCGCGATGCCCTCGCGGGTCGCGCCCACGCACGAGAGGTGCGGCGCGACCGCGTGCCCCTCGGTGGCGATCTCGTCGACGACGCCGAGCGACTTGTCTCGGGTCGAGCCGCCGGCGCCGAAGGTGACGCTGAAGAACTCGGGCTCGAGCAGCGCGAGCTGGCGGCGCGTCTCGCGCAGCTTGGCCAGCCCCTCGGGCGTGTTCGGCGGGAAGAATTCGAAGCTGACCGGGACGGAGGACGGGGTCATCGTGGGATCCGGGTTCGGAGCGGGCGTGCGACGGGCACGCTCGCATGGAGAAAGGACTCGCGGTTGCCGTCACCGCCGGGCAGCGCGCTGTCGAAGGCACGGTGCACCGTCCAGCCGAGGCCGCGACAGGCCTCGGCCACCTGCGCCGAGGCGCGCGCATGGTCGGCCGCGTCCGTGACGATGCCGCGACCGTCGAGTGCCGACGGGCCCAGCTCGAACTGCGGCTTGACCAGCAGCAGCACGGTCGCGCCGGGTGCGAGCAGCGCGTCGGTCGCCGGCAGCACCTTCCCGAGCGAGATGAACGACAGGTCGGCGACCGCCATGTCGAAGCCGTCCGCGGGCGGGTCGGCCACGCGCTCGGCCAGCAGCTCGGGGGTGAGGTCGCGCACGTTGAGCCGTTCGAGACAGCAGACCCTGGGGTCGTCGCGCAGACGCGGATGAAGCTGGCCGTGACCGACCTCGATGCCGACCACCCGCTTCGCACCCGACTGCAGCAGGCAGTCGGCGAAGCCGCCGGTGGACATCCCGAGGTCGAGCACGGTGCGACCCGACGGATCGACGCCCGCCTCGGCGAGCGCGTGGGCCAGCTTGGCCCCCGCGCGCGACACGAAGCGGGTCTCGTCCGAGGCGGCGACCCGCAGCTCGTCGAGCGGCCCCACCAGCTGGGAGGGCCGCTCGATCCGCGCGCCGCTCGCCCGGGTCACCGCGCCATCGGCGATCAGCCGCTGCGCGGCGCTGCGCGACGCGGCCAGGCCGCGTGCGACCAGCTCGACGTCGGCGCGCCCCAAGGGACGGCCAGGCTCAGTAGCGGTAGGTATCGGGCTTGTACGGGCCCGCGACCGGCACGCCGATGTAGCCCGCCTGCTCGCCCGACAGCTCGGTCAGCATCGCACCCAGCTTCTTCAGGTGCAGACGCGCGACCTTCTCGTCGAGGTGCTTCGGCAGCACGTAGACCTTGCCGCTCTCGTAGGCGTCCTTGTGCGTCCACAGCTCGATCTGGGCGATCGTCTGGTTGGCGAACGAGGAGCTCATCACGAACGACGGGTGGCCCGTGCCGCAGCCCAGGTTCACCAGACGGCCCTCGGCCAGCAGGATGATCCGCTTGCCGTCCTTGAAGATGACGTGGTCGACCTGGGGCTTGATGTTCTCCCAGGTGCACTTCTCCTTCAGGCCGGCGACGTCGATCTCGTTGTCGAAGTGGCCGATGTTGCAGACGATCGCCTGGTCCTTCATCGCCGCCATGTGGGCGTAGGTGATGACGTCACGGTTGCCGGTGGCGGTCACGAAGATGTCGGCCTTGTCGGCGGCGTACTCCATCGTCACCACGCGGAAGCCTTCCATCGTGGCCTGCAGCGCGCAGATCGGGTCGCACTCGGTGACCCAGACCTGGGCCGACAGCGCGCGCAGTGCCTGGGCGCTGCCCTTGCCCACGTCGCCGAAGCCGGCGACCACGGCGACCTTGCC
>CAIUGQ010000426.1 GCA_903898725.1 uncultured Burkholderiales bacterium
CAGGTCGACGGCCGCAGGCTGCTCTCGGTGGCGCAGGTGCCGCGCCGGGCCGATCGGCGCTGGACGATCGAGCTCGCGCCGCTGACCCGGATGGAGGCCTGGAAGGTGCCCGAGCTCAAGGTCGGCGACACCGTGTCCATCGTGGGCTTCGCCTACCGCGACGAGGCGGGCGAGCCGGTCATCCGTGCCGAGTACCTGTTCGCGGCCGGCGCCGCCTACGGGCTGCGTTCGTCCCCGGCCTGAGGCCGGGCCGGGTCCGCCGCCGCGTCCGGTCGGGACGCGGGCGGCCCGCTCGCCCGCAGGCTCAGCGGTACTTGACCGAGCAGCCGTAGGGCGGGGCCGACGCCGTGGCCACCGGCCGGCCCGCCTGCAGATCCTCGAGCGCGGCGGCCACGTGGTTGCGCGCCAGCTTGACGTCGTCCGGGTTCGCGCTGCGACGGTCGTCGATGCCGCCGGCGAAGCGCACGACGCCCTTCGTGTCGATCACCCACATCTGCGGTGTCGTGCGGGCGCCGTAGGCGCGGCCCGCGGTGCCCTCGGGGTCCATCAGGATCGCGGCCGGCGCGGCCTTCCAGTCCCGCATGGCCTGCGCGAGCTCGGCCGGGGCGAGGTAGTCGACGTGATCGGGATTGGTTGAGTTCACCGCGAGCCAGACGACGTCGGCGCGCGCCGCCTTCGACTGCAGGCCCGGCAGGTTGCCCGTCACGTAGTGCTTGCGCACGAACGGGCAGCCCGGGTTGGTCCACTCGAGCACGACGGTGCGGCCCTTGAAGTCGGCCAGCGACACGGTGCGCCCGGCGGTGTCGCGCAGGCTCAGCGCCGGGGCGGGGGCGCCGGGCACGGCATCGGCGAGCGCGGCCGCGGCCGGAGCGAGCAGCGCCGCCAGCAGCGCGACGCGGATGGAGGCAGCAATCATCGTCGGTCTCCTGTCGAAGGGGGCGCCTCAGCCGAGCAGCTTCTCGATGTCGGCGGCGAGCGCATCCGGCTCGGTCGTCGGTGCGTAACGGTCGAAAACCTTGCCGTCGCGGTCGACCAGGAACTTCGAGAAGTTCCACTTGATCGCCTCGATGCCGAGCGCGCCCGGCTTCTCGGCCTTGAGCCACTTGAACAGCGGGTGGGCGCCATCGCCGTTGACGTCGATCTTGCCGAACATCGGGAAGGTCACGCCGAAGTTCATCTCGCAGAACTGCGCGATCTCGTCGTTGGTGCCCGGCTCCTGCTGGCCGAACTGGTTGCTCGGGAAGCCGAGCACGACGAAGCCGCGGTCCTTGAAGCGGTCGTGCAGCGCCTGCAGTCCGCGGTACTGCGGCGTGAGTCCGCACTGGCTCGCGGTGTTCACGATCAGCGCGACCTTGCCGCGGAACGCCGACAGCGGCGCGGGCTTGCCGGTCAGCGTCTGCGCGTCGAAATCCCAGGCGGTGGCGGCGGTCTTGCTCATCGGGGCGTGCTCCTTGAGAGGAAAACGAGTATGCCGCAACCCCGGCCCGATCCGGGATGCCCGGACACGGCCTGGGGGAGATCGGCCGGCGCTGCGGAACGGGCGCTCCGCGAGGCTCGGGGGTGCGTGCTACCGTTGCCGCCCCGGGCGGACCCGGCATGCCGGATCGCACGCCGGACCGCCCGCCGCACGAGCCCCCGCGCAGCCCCTGCGCCGTCGATCAGGAGTCCCCCGAATGCGCCTGCTGGCCGCGATGTTCAAGCACGAGACCAACACCTTCTCGCCGGTGCCCACCCCGGTCGAGCGCTTCTTCGGCTATCGGCCGGGCATGCTGCTCGGTCAGGCCGCGATCGATGCGCACCGCGGCACCGGCAGCGGTCTGGGCGGCTTCCTCGAGGTGGCGGATGCGGCCGGCGCGACGCTCGAGGTCGCGGTGGCCGCCGAGGCCAGCCCCAGCGGCGTGGTCGAGGACGAGGCCTTCGAGGCGATCGCGGCGCCGATCCTCGCCGCGGTGCGTGCCGGCGGCTGGGACGGGATCCTGCTCGACCTGCACGGCGCGATGGTCGTGCGCAGCCACGAGGACGGCGAGGGCGAGCTGCTGCGGCGCATCCGCGCGATCGACCCGAGCACGCCGATCGGCGTCGTGCTCGACATGCATGCCAACGTCTACGACGACATCGTGCGCTGCGCGACGGTGGTCACCGGCTACCACACCTATCCGCACGTCGACGTGCGCGAGGCGGGCGCGCTCGCGGCGCGCGTGATCCTGCGCACGATCCGCGGCGAGGTGCGTCCGGTGATGCGCTGGGCGAACCGGCCGATGCTGCCGCACGTGATGCGCCAGGGCACCCATGCCGAGCCGAACCGCTCGCTGCAGGCGGCCTGCATCGCCCACGAACGCGATGCGCGCGCGCTCGCCTGCTCGGTGTTCGTCGGCTTCCCCCATGCCGACATCCGCGAGGCCGGGCTGTCGGCGGTGGTCTGCACCGACGGCGACGCGGCCGCGGCCGAGTCGCTGCGCGACGCGCTGCTCGATCAGGCCTGGGCCGCGCGCGAGGCCTTCGTCTACCGGGCCGAGCCGCTCGCCGAATCGGTCGCGCGCGCCAAGGCGCTGGGCGATGCGCCGGTCGCCGCCGGTGCACGGGGCGGTCCGGTCGTGATGCTCGACCACTGCGACAACGTCGCCTCCGGCGGCACGATGGACACCACCGCGGTGCTCGCCGAGGTGCTGCGCCAGGACCTGCGCGACGTGGTGTTCTACGCGATCCACGATCCGGAGTCGGTGCGCGCGGCCATCGCCGCGGGCGTCGGCGCCGAGCTCACGCTCGACGTGGGCGGGAAGTCGGCGATGCCCTCGATCGGCGCCCCGGCGGCACCGCTGCGCGTGACCGGCACCGTCAAGCGGATCACCGACGGCGTCTACACGCTGCGCGGTCCGATGGGCGCCGGCTCGCGCACCAACAACGGCCCGACGGTCGTGCTGCGGGTCGGTGGCGTCGACCTGGTGCTGATCTCGCTCTATCAGGAGCCCTTCGACCTCGAGTGCTTCATCACCGCGGGCATCGACCCGACCCGCCGGCGCTTCGTGGTCATCAAGAGCCGCGTGCACTGGCGTGCCGGGCTGGGCGAGCTCGCGCGCGAGGTGGTCGAGTGCTCGGGTGTGGGCGTCACCACGTCCGACTACTCGCTGCTGAAGTTCGAGCGCGTGCGCCGGCCGGTGTTCCCGCTCGACGCGATCTGAACGCATCCCAGGACAGGAGACGACGATGCAGGCAGGCAGTCACGAGTTCCTCGCCCAGGACCGGGTCATCTGGGGGCGTCCGGCGGCGCAGGCCGCGGTCGAGGAGGCCGATCGACGCGGCGCGAAGCGCGTGTTCGTCGTCACCTCGAAGACGCTCAACCGCAAGACCGAGGCGGTCGCCGCGATCGTCGCCGCGCTCGGGTCGCGTCACGTCGGCACCTTCGACGAGTGCGTCGAGCACACGCCCCGCCCGAGCGTGATCGCGGCCGCCGAGGCCGCCCGCGCGGCCGCGCCCGACCTGGTGCTGACGGTCGGCGGCGGCACCGCGATCGATACCGTCAAGGTGATGCTGATCGCGCTCGCGCACGACGTGCGCACGCCCGAGGGCCTGTCCGACTGGCACCTGAAGGTCAACCCCGACGGCAGCCGCCACGTGCCCGCGGTGCAGCCGCCGCCGTTCCGGCAGGTGGTGGTGAGCACGACGCTGGGGGCCGCGGAGTTCTCCGACTTCGGCGGCTGCACCGACCCGGTCCGCAAGATGAAGGACGGCTATGCGGGCAAGTACGTTGGCGCGGCTGCGGTCATCCTCGATCCGGCGATCACCGTCCACACGCCGTCGTGGCTGTGGCTGTCGACCGCGGTGCGCGGCATCGACCATGCGGTCGAGGGCCTGTGCTCGATCGCGCCCTCGCCGCTGATCGATGCGACCTCGCTGCAGGCGCTGCACCTGTTCGCCGGCGCGCTGCCGGCGACGCACGCCGATCCGGCCGACCTCGATGCGCGACTGCGCTGCCTGCAGGCAGCGTGGATGGCTGGCTTCGGTATCCTGCGCGTGCCCTACGGGGCGAGCCACGGCATCGGCCACAGCCTGGGCGCGGTGACCGGCATCAGCCACGGCTACACCTCCTGCATCATGCTGCCCCACGTGATGCGCTGGAACCTGGAGCGCACCGGCGTGCAGCAGGCCCGCATCGCCCAGGCGCTCGGTGCGGCCGACGGCGATGCCGCCGGCGCGGTCGCCCGCCTGATCGGCGGTCTCGGCGTGCCGACCCGGCTGCGCGATCTGGGCGTGGACCGCGGGCAGTTCGACACGATCGCGGCGGGCGCGCTGCAGAACATGTGGGTCAAGACGAACCCGCGGCCGCTCGCGAACGCGGACGACGTGCGGGGTCTGCTCGAGGCGGCCTGGTGAGATCCGGCGCCTAGGCCGCGCCGGCGGGGGTCGCCGAGACGGCGGCCGCGGCCGGCCGTGGCCGCGGCGTCTGATGCGACGCTAGCCCGGGACCGTCTCCGGCGCCGTCCGCACGCCGGCCGGCGTCGCCAGCGAGCGAGTCAGCGCATGGCTCGCCATCGCCGCGAAGCGGGCGGCATCCTCGGTGGCACCGAGCGCCTGCGCGATCAGCGCGCCGCGCTCCCACGGCAGGTGGAAGTCGGGGTGGCGGTCGATCATCGCGAGGTAGCCGGACAGCGCGGCGTCGAGCCGCCCCTGTCCGTGGTGGACGGTCGCGTCCATCAGTGCGGCCTCGTCGGGGTCGACGAGCGCGCGAAGCGCCCGCGCCGGCGGGGCGAGCGCCCCCGCGTCGAGCCCGGCGCGCTCGAGCAGCCAGCCGTAGAGCGCGAAGCGTTCGGACGCCGCTGCCGCATGCGTGCGTTCGCGCAGCACCTGCGCGTGCGCGGCGGTGCGCATCGCGAGGCGGGCGGGCGCATCGTCGATCGCCTGCGACAGCGCCCGCACGAAGCCGTCGTGACCGGCGAACAGCAGCCCGGTCTCGCCGGCGCGGATGCCGTGCAGGTACTCGCCGCGTGCGCTCGCGATGCACACGACGCCGCGCGAGGCGTATTCCAGGAACTTGCCGTCGGAGCGGCCCTCGGCGAATGCCGAGTCGCCCAGCGGCGCGAAGCCGATGTCCATGCCGTCGAGGAACGCGAGGTAGTCGTCGAAGCCGGCGGGTGCGTGCCAGTCGACCGGCAGCCCGGCCCGCTCGAACACGCCGCGGATCGAGGTCGGTGCCATCAGCCGCAGCGCGGGCGCCTCGTGGGGGGCGAGGCCGCGTGTCGTGCACCAGGCGACCAGCGCGGCGGCCAGGCCGCGGGCGTCGTCGAAGTGGCCGGCCGATGCGGCCCAGCCGAGCACCGGCGTGCGCAGACGCTGCTCGGGCACCGGCGCCAGCGGCGGCACCTCCGAGAGCTGGTTCGGCAGCACCGCGCAGCGCGGATTGAGCGAGCCGTAGCGCGCCCTCAGGCCGTGGCTGGAACACTGCAGGAGGTCGGCGGACCGGGCCAGCCGCTCGATCCGCGCCTGGTGCTCGGGCACCCGGTAGAACGCATGGCCGGGCAGGCTCTTGGGGAAGGCGCGGTAGTCGTCGGAGAGCTCGTAGACCGTCGGCAGGCCGCGGCGCGCGCGCTCGGCGAACACCGCCTCGAGCGTCGGGTCGGCCACCATGCAGGCCACCAGGATGTCGGTGCCCACGCAGTGCGCGACCCAGTCCGGGTGCGTGGTCTGCAGCTCGACGACCGCCATCGAGGCGGCGAGCGCACGGCCGGGCAGCGTGATCCGGTGACGGTAGTCGCCGGAGTCGCGCGGCTGGGGATGAGCGAGGAAGGTGCACTGCGCCATGGGCGGCTCCCGTCGATCCGGGTCTGCCCGATGCTTGGCCGGTCGTGCGCGACAGCGTGCGCCCTCGGCGTGCCGAGGCATGCCCCGATCAGCGGGGCGCGACCTCGGCTTCTCAGTTCACCGCCCGCGTCGAACCGCCCCAGTAGCGCGCCCGCAGCACCTTCTTGTCGGGCTTGCCCAGTCCGGTCACCGGCAGGTCGTCGGTGAAGTCGACCGACTTCGGCGCGTGCACCACGCCCTTGGCGTCGCGCACCATCGCGATCAGGGCCTCGGCGCTGACCTCGGCGCCGGCGCGGCGCACGACGACGGCCTTCACCGCCTCGCCCCACTTGGGGTCGGGCACGCCGATCACCGCGGCCGCGGCCACCGCCGGATGCCGCGTCAGCACATCCTCGACCTCGCGCGGAAAGACGTTGAAGCCGCCGCTGATGATCATGTCCTTGCTGCGGTCGACGATGTAGAGGAAGCCGTCGGCGTCGCGCCGCGCCAGGTCGCCGGTGTAGAGCCAGCCGTGGCGGAACGCGCGCGCCGTCTCCTCGGGCTTGTTCCAGTAGCCGGCCATCACGAGCGGACCGCGGCAGCAGATCTCGCCGACCTCGCCCTGCGGCACTTCGTGGCCGTCCTCGTCGAGCAGCCGGACCTGCAGGCCGGCGACCGGCGCGCCGCAGGAGGCGAGCCGCTCGGGATGGGCGACCGGGTCGTGGTCGTCGCGGCGCAGCACCGTGATGCAGTTGGGCACCTCGGACTGGCCGTAGAGCTGCATGAACACCGGACCGAACCGCTCGATGCCCTCGATCAGGCGCGACGGCGCCATCGGGGAGGCGCCGTAGATGATGGTGCGCAGGCTCGAGAGATCCGCCTGCGGCAGGCCGGGATGGTCCAGCAGCACGTAGATCATCGTCGGCACGAGGAAGGTGCAGGTGATGCGGTGCCGCTCGACGGTGTCGAAGAAGCGCTGCGGATCGAAGCCGCGGTCCATCACGAAGGTGCCCGAGCGCAGCATCACGGCGAGGATCATCGCGCCGGTGGCGTGCGAGATCGGCGTCATCGCGAGGAAGCGGACCTCCTCGGGCCAGTCCCATTCCGCCAGCTCGGTCATCGCCATGGTCACGTGCACGCGGTGCGTGTGCATCACGCCCTTGGACCGGCCGGTGGTACCGCCGGTGTAGATCAGCGTGCAGACGTCGTCGACATGCGCCCGCGACACCAGCGGCTTCGGATCGAACGCGCCGCCGGCCTCGAGGATGTCCTCGCCGTCGCTGCCCGGCCCGAGGCCGTAGAGCCGGCGCAGGCCCGGCAGACGCGCCCTGAGCGCGGCCGCGCGGGCGGCGAACGGACCCGGGTCGACGAACAGCGTCTCGACCGCGGAGTCCTCCAGCAGGTAGGCGTGGTCGTCCTCGGAGGCGAGCGGGTGCATCCAGGTGACCCGCATGCCCATCAGGTAGGCGGCCGCGGTGACCATGAACGCCTCGGGCCGGTTCGACGACAGCGTGGCGATCGCGTCGCCCCGGCGCAGGCCGCGGGCCTCGAGTGCCTGCACCAGGCGGCTGAGCGATTCGCCGAACCGGCGGTAGGTGATCGACCGGTCGTCGAGCACGAACGCGACCCGGTCGCCGCCGCGCTGGATCGCGCGGATGACCAGGTCGGCACAGGTGCAGCCTTCGTACGGAGTCCCCGCCACGCTGTCTCTCCCCGATGCGTCGCGGTCGATGTGCCGCGCTGTCGTCGGATCGTAGCAGTGTCGACGCAGGGCGGCGCGGACGGGTGTTCCATCCGCATCCGGGGCGGTGGACGGCTGCGCGGCCGCAGAGCGTCGAACATCGTTGAATCGGCGCCCGGCGGGGAGCGGGTCGGCGACAATGGGCCGCTCCGCTCTCCACGCCCGGTTCCGCCCAGCATGTCCGCCCCCGATGCACCCGATCGCATGTCCGCCGAGCGCTTCGAACGCGCGATCGCCCACCGCCTCGCCGACGACCCGATCCTCGTGCGCCTGCTCGCGCGGCTCGGTGCACGGCTGGGGCTCGAAGAACCCGAGGCGCACGAGGGCGAGGGGCACCATGCGCCGCTGTGCCTCGTCGAGCGTCCGGTCAAGCTTCACGCCAGGCTCGAACCCACGGGAGCGCCCGGTTACCTGCAGGCGCTGCGGTTCGCGCTCGCTCCGCCCGACAGGCTCGAGCCGCCTGACCCGGACAACCCGATCGACCCGCATCACG
Source organism: uncultured Burkholderiales bacterium (assembly GCA_903898725.1). GTDB lineage: Bacteria > Pseudomonadota > Gammaproteobacteria > Burkholderiales > Burkholderiaceae_E > UBA4615. Next base: position 8,010 of record CAIUGQ010000426.1, read on the forward strand.
CGCCGTCGGGCGCGAGCGGCTGGCTGCCGATCCTGGACGTGCCGCCCGAGCAGGCGAACCGCTGGGTCACGTCGCGGCCGTTCGGTGCCCGAGGCCACGACGCGCGCCGCCTGCTCGGCTATCAGGGCTGGTGGCAGCACAGCCCGGGCGTCGGCAAGGCCGACATCTCGACGCGGGTGATCGCGCACGCGCGCCACGAACGCGGCCGGCTGGTATGGCTCGGCTCGCGCACCAACGTCGAGACACCCGGCGACGTCCACAAGCACGTGATCGTCGCGATCATCCACGACGACCGCTGAGCCGCTCGCGGCCGCGTCGGCGTCCGACACGGTCGGCACGAGGGCGGTGCTACGCTCGGTCGCAGTCCATCCGAAACCGGAGGTCACGATGGAACGCACGCGCTCGAAGCTGATCCCGGTGGCCGTGGCGGTGCTGCTGCTCGCCCTCGGAGCAGGGTTGTGGTACGGCCTCGCCCGACGCCCGCCGCCGCCCGCTGCAGCCGTTCCCGAGCCGGTCCAGGCGCCTGCGCCTCCCGCGCCGGCGGCCTCGGCCGGGCCCGCGATCGCGCATCCGCTGCCGGGCGGCTCGCCCGAGGCGGCGCTCGCCGCGCCGATCGAGCCACCGCCCGATGCGCTGGCGGCGTTCCAGCGCGACCTGGCCGGGCTCGGCGACGCGGCGGTGCTCGCCCGCTTCATCGATCCCGCGACGATCGTCAGGCGGGTGGTGTCCACGGTCGACAACCTCGCCTCGGACGAGCTGCCGATGCGGGCCCGCGCGGTGAACGCGACCCCGGGCGCCTTCGCCGTGACGCGCGAGGGCGAGGCCCTCGTCATCGATGCGGCCAACGCCCGTCGCTACGAACCGTTCGTGGCCTGGGTCGAGTCGCTCGACACGAAGCGGGTGGTGGCGCTCTACATCCGGCACTACGCGCTGTTCCAGGGCGAGTTCCGGGGGCAGGGCAGCCCGAACCGCTACTTCAACGACCGGCTCGTCGCCGCCATCGATCACCTGCTCGCGACGCCCGAGCCCGCTGCACCCGTCGCGCTGGTGCAGCCCCGCGTGCAGTACCGGTTCGCCGACCCGGCGCTCGAGTCGCTGTCGGCCGGGCAGAAGGCGCTGCTGCGCACCGGGCCGCAGAACGCGGCGCGTCTGAAGGCCCGGCTGCGGGCGTTGCGTGCCGAGGTCGCCCGGCAGGGCGGCACGGTCCAGGGCGCGGCGCGCTGAACCGCGCGTCGGGGTGGGTCGCGTGGCGAGCCAGCGGCGCGTCACGCTGGCCCCATGCTGCACACCGCGCTGCCGAAGATGATCTACCGCCCCGGGGCCGTCTCGGCGGCCCATGCGGGCTGCCGTACCTGCGAGCATTTCCGGGGAGAGTGGGTCGCGCGGGGCGCGCACGCGCTGTGTCGCGTCGGCGGTCGGACCTCGGTGCAGGCCCGTCCCGATCAGGGCTGCGCCTTCCACCTGCGTGCGCCCGGCTCCGACGGCTGATTCCCGTCGGGTCGAGTATGCTGGGTCCTGCCGACGACGCAGCGCGGCCGCAGGAACCGGAGCGTTCGCGGCCTCCTCTCCTACCTCCCACCGCGAGCGGCCCAGACATGATGATGCCCGTGCCCCGACGCCCGAGCGTTCCCGTCCCGTTCTTCGCACCGGACCGGCCGGCCTGCGTCGTGGTCATCGACCGCGATCGCGGCTGGGCCGACGGCCTGTCCCGGGTGCTCGGCCAGGACCTGTTCGAGGTCCACGCCGGCTACGGCTGGCCGGATCTCGAACGCCTCGTCGACACCCAGTCGCCGACCGTGGTGGTCGTCGAGCTCGGCGAGGACATCGAGCGCGGCCTTGCCGCGATCGGCCGCCTGCGCGCAGGGCATCCGTCCGGCAGCCTGCACATCGTGGCCACCCGCATCGACGCACGGCCGGCCGACATCGCAGCTGCCCTGCGCGCAGGCTGCGACCTGTGCCTCGCGAGGCCGGCCTCCTTCGAGGCCCTCCGGGAGATCGTCCGCGAGGCCGCGCGATGACCGAGGCCGTGCTGTTCACCACCACGCAGATCTCCACCTTCGACGGCAACCGCCTGCTCACTCGGGCAAGCGGCTTCTTCTTCGAGCGCGACACGCGGCTGTACCTGATCACCAGCGGTCACGTGGTGTTCGACGAGGCGAGCGGGCACCATCCGGACCGCATCGAATTCGGCGTGCACCGCGATCGCGTCGACCTGACCGCGACCGTCGGCATCTCGGTGCCGCTGTACCGCGACGGCAAGGCGGCCTGGCGCGCGGCCTCGGACACCGGCGGTCCGATCGACGTCGCCGCCATTCCGCTCGAGCGGGCCGTGCTCGCGGGCACCGATGCCTGGGAGGCGTTCCGCCCCGAGCACCTCGAACCCGCGCTCGACGCGATCGAGGTCGGCACGCCGCTGCTGGTGGTCGGCTTCCCGCTGGGGTTCCACGACACCGTCCACCACCTGCCGGTCGTGCGTCAGGCGGGCATCGCCTCGTCGTTCGGCGTCCGTTTCCAGGGGCAGGGCTACTTCCTCACCGATGCCCGCACGCACCGCGGCACCAGCGGTGCGCCCGTCGTGATGCGGGCCGCCCCGCGTCCGGGTGTCGAGGACCGGCTGCCGTGGCGCCTGCTCGGCGTTCACGCCGCCCGGATGGACGTCGGCTCGCGAGACCGCGAGCACGACGAGTCGCTCGGCCTGAACTGCGCCTGGTATGCCGACGTGCTGATGGTGCTGACGCGCGCCTGAGGCCCGCCTGAGGCCCGCGCCGTCGCCCTGGGTCGGCGACGGCCCCGCGCTCAGGCTTCGGGAAACATCGTCGACAGCAGCCGGATCGGATCGCCGCGGACACCGGCGTTGAACGCCCGCGTCGCGACGCCGAGGATCTGCTCGCGACGCCCCTCGAAGAGGTCCGAGACCGCCGTGTTGCGCGGATGGCCGCTGATCGTGCGCAGCGTCTCGGCATCGATGGCGAACCGGATCGGCACCCCGGTCTCGCTGACCGCATCGATCTGGACCCCGTCCGCCCGGACTCGGGTGTGGGTGAACCGGATGTCGGCCAGGTGCCGCCAGCCCTGAGTGGATCCGCGTTGCGTACTCATGTCCGTCGACTGTACGCCGACCCGGGTCGAATGCCAGTGCCGTTACACCTGCGGGCGCCCGTGGCACGCGGCGGGTCACCGGGTCGGGGCGCCCTCGGGACGGCCAGGCTGGGCGATTCCGGCCCGCCGCGGGTGCGGTGCGTCAACCCCGGAGAAAAGCGGTCGATGGGTCGTTCGAGGCGTTTGTTTGAGCATTGCTCAGATTTGGCTTGACAGTGTCTATCGTCGAATCTAAGCTGTGCTCACATTAACCCGAAGGACGATTCCATGACCCCCCAGCACCCCCGTGCCGCACGCGCTGCACTCCCCGCCCTGATCGCCGCCGCACTGCTGTGTGCACCCCCTGTCCGGATCGCCGAGGCCTCGCCGAACGACGCCGGCGTTCGCCTCGAGGTGACCGGCCTGCGCGACGCGAAAGGGCAGGTCGGCTGCCTGCTGTTCGCCACGGCGGACGGCTTCCCGAGCGACCACGCCAAGGCCCATGGCGAGAAGCGGGCCACCATCGAGGCCGGTCGCGCGATCTGCGTGTTCACCGAGGTGCCGTCCGGCACGTATGCGGCCATCGTCTGGCACGACGCGAACGCCAACGGCAAGATGGACAAGAACGTCGTGGGCATGCCGCAGGAGGGCTACAGCGCCTCGAACGACGTGCGCCCGAGCTTCTCGGCACCGGGCTTCAAGGAGTCGTCGTTCTCGGTCAAGGCCGGGACGGTGACCGGCCTGTCCATCCGCATCGGCTACTGAGCGCAGACGACCATGACCGGATCCACTGCACTCGTCACCGGCGCCTCGGGCGGCATCGGCGCCGCCATCGCCAGTCGTCTCGCGGCCGAAGGCGTCGGCCTCGTGCTGGTCGCGCGCTCGGAGGACGCGCTCGAGCGCCTGGCCACCACGATCCACGCCCGGCACGGCGTGCGTCCCGCGGTGATCGTCCTCGACCTGGCGCAGCCGGGCTGCGGGGCCCGGCTGCAGCAGCAGGTGCAGGCGCGAGGCATCGAGGTGGACATGCTGGTGAACAACGCGGGCTTCGGCACCTACGGGGCGTTCGAGTCCCTGGCGCCCGAGCTCGAGCAGGGGCAGATCGCGGTGAATGTCGGCGCGGTGGTCGATCTCACCCACGCGTTCCTGCCCGGCATGCTCGTGCGCGGCCGCGGTGCCATTCTGAACATCGCGTCCACCGCGGCCTTCCAGCCGTGCCCCTACATGGCGGTCTATGCGGCGACCAAGGCCTTCGTGCTCAGCTTCAGCGAAGCGCTGTGGGCGGAGTATCGGGGGCGCGGCGTCCATGTCGCGGCCCTGTGCCCGGGAGCGGTGGACACCGGGTTCATCGGCAAGCTGGGGGACCCCGGCGTCCGCGAGACCGCGGTCTTCGCCCGCACGCTCGACCCGGAGGCCGTCGCCGAGCAGGCGATCCGCGCGCTGCGTGGCGGTGGCCCCACGCACATCGTCGGTCTGAGGAACGCGCTGCTCGCGAACGCGGCGCGAGTGACGCCCCGGCGCCTGATGGCGCTGATCAGCGGGGCCATGCTGCGACCGCGGCCGTTCGCGCCGGGGGCGTGAGCCGACCTCGGGCAAGGTGATCGGGCATCGAGACCGGTCGGCCCCGTTCGGGCAGGGGCGTGCGACGCGTTGCCATACACGCCGAGTTGTCGGACACTCGCCCGGCGATGCGCGTCAAAAAGAAGGCCGGCTACCACCACGGCGATCTGCGGCAGACCCTGATCGACGTCAGTGTCGACGTGATCGATCGGCAGGGTCTCGACGCGTTGAACCTGCGCGCGCTCGCCCTGCGCGCGGGGGTGTCGTCCGGCGCCCCTTATCACCACTTCGCGGACCGCGCCGAGCTGCTCGCGGCCATCGCGCTGGAAGGCTTCGGGCGGCTGGAGCAGGTGATGATCGACCGCCGTGATGCCGCGCCGGCCGATCCGGTCTCGCGGCTCGATGCGATCGGCCAGGCCTACGTGGGCTTCGCGGTGTCCAACACCGGACACTTCCGCGTCATGTTCCGCGACAACAGCCCCGCCGCCCGCAATGCCGAGCTGAGCGCGGCGAGCCAGAAGGCCTTCCGGCTGCTGTACGGTGTCGTCGAGGAGTGCCAGCAGGCCGCCGCGGCCCCCGCGGGCGACACCGGCCCCCTGGTGTACGCCGCCTGGTCACTCGTGCACGGTCTCGCCACGCTGTGGGTCGACGGGGCGCTGCCGACCGCGCGGGTCGACCCGGCCCGGCTCGTGCCCGAGGTGACCGGGCTTCTGGGCCGGATGTTCCCCACGCTCGCGCGCAAATGAAAACGAGTCAGGAGGCTTGCGCCTGCTGACTCGCTTGAAATTGGTAGGCCGTGCGGGATTCGAACCTGCGACCAACGGATTAAAAGTCCGCTGCTCTACCAGCTGAGCTAACGACCCGTGCTTCTGGCTGTTCTTGTTCTTCTGTTGTTCTTGTTCCAGGACAGCCCAAGAGTATACGACGGCGCCCGCTCACGGTCAAACGGGGCAGGGGCTCAGACCATCCGCTCGATGCGCCAGATCTGGTAGCGCAGCCCCGCCCAGCCGCCGGCCACGATCGCCGCCAGCGCGATC
>CAIUGQ010000427.1 GCA_903898725.1 uncultured Burkholderiales bacterium
GCCCGCCGCGTGGGCGGCGCAGGGGCCGGTGGCCGGCAGCCTCGCCGACCGTCCGTTCGGGGCGCTCTACGAGAACCCCGAGCTCGATGCGCTGATCGCCGAGGCACTGCGCAACAACCGCGACCTGCGGATCGCCGGCGAGCGGGTCGAGCTCGCGCGCGCGCAGTACGGCCTGGCGCGCGCCTCGCTCGTGCCGACCGTCGCCGCCGACGCGAGCGCGACCGCGCAGCGCGCCCCCTCGCCGTTCGACGCGAACAGCAACCGCCGCAGCGAATCCTTCACGGCGGGGCTCGCCGTCCCCTCGTGGGAGATCGACCTCTGGGGCCGGATCCGCTCGCTGGTCGACTCGGCCGAGCGCAACGTCGAGGCGAGCGCCGCGCTGCGCCGCGCGGTCGCGATCAGCCTCGGCGCGCAGGTCGCGCAGGGCTACCTCGAGCTGCTGACGGTCGATCAGCAGCTCGAGGTGTCGCGCCGCACCGCCGAGACGCGGCGCGACGGCCTGCGGCTGGTGAAGCTGCGCTTCGACGCCGGCGTGGTGTCGATGGTCGACGTCACGCAGGCCGAGACCTCGCTCGCGCAGGCCGAGCAGGCGAGCAGCGAGCTCGAGCGGCAGCGCGCCGTCGGCGAGAACGCGCTGTCGGTGCTGCTGGGCCGCAACCCCGGGCCGATCGTGCGCACGCGCCGCCTGCTCGAGGTGCCGGTGCCGGTCGCGCTGCCCGCGGGGATCCCGTCGGACCTGCTTCGCCGCCGGCCGGACATCATCTCGGCCGAGCGCACGGTGGCCGCGAGCGCGGCCGACGTCGATGCCGCGCGCAAGGCGTTCCTGCCGACGGTGTCGCTGACCGGCTTCCTCGGGATCATCAGCCCGCAGCTCTCGCAGCTCCTCGACGCCGGGCGCGCCGGCTACTCGGTGACGCCCGGCATCACGCTGCCGCTGCTGACCGGCGGCCGGCTCGAAGCGAACCTCGACGCGAACCTGACCCGCCAGCGGATCTCGGTGCAGGAATACGGCCGCTCGGTGCAGACCGCGCTGCGCGAGGTCGAGGACGCGATCGTCTCGTTCCAGCGGCGACGCGAGCAGCGTGCCGCGCTCGAGCGCATCGTGGCCGCGAGCCGCGAGCGGCTGCGCCTGGTGGACCTGCGCTACCTGAACGGCATCTCGAGCTACTTCGAGGTGCTGGACTCGCAGCGCGTGCTGTTCGATGCGGAGCTGCAGCTCGCGCAGGCCACCTCGGCGACCTACGCCTCGGTGATCCAGCTCTACCGCGCGCTGGGCGGCGGGTGGGAGCCGGGCACGGGCGGATCGGCGGTGCAGCCGCGCAGCGCCGCCTCGTCGAGCACCACGATCCGCGAGTAGCCCATCCGCACGATGCCGGCGCGCTCCATCGCCTTGAGCTCGGCGTTGAGCCGCTGGCGCGGCACGCCGAGCATCTCGGCGATGCGCTCCTGCGGCACGTGCAGCGCGATCGTCGCGCCGTCCTGGCCCGACTCGGTGCCGTGCGCCGCGCGCAGCGACAGCAGCAGCCGGGCGAGCCGCATCGGCAGCGGCTGCACCGACGAGGCCGCCACCGACCCGTAGAGGCGCCGCGAGCGCCGGGCGAGCAGGGTCAGCATCCGCGCCTGCAGCGCGGGGTCGGCCTGCAGCGCGTCACGGAAGTCGCCCGCCGCCACCGACAGCAGCCGGGTCGGCACGTGCGTGACCGCGTCGTGGATCGCGCCGCGCTCGTCGAGCAGCGGGATCAGCCCGAAGGCCTCGCCGGGCCCGAGGTACGAGCTCACGTGGCGGCGGCCGGACGACGTGGTGGTGCTCAGCTCGACGATGCCGCTCACGACGACATGCAGCCAGTCGACCCGCTCGCCGCGGCGCATCACCCAGGTGCCGGCCGGATGCGCGTGCAGCGCGGCGCCGCGCTGCAGCAGCGCGAGCGTCGACCCGGCGAGGCCATCGAGCTCGCGGACCGAGCGCAGCACGTCGAGCCGATCCGGATCCGGCGGCGGATCGCGGTCGGTGCCCGTCGGCACGACCTCCCTCGTCACCCTCGTCTCCCTCGTTGCGGCGGACCGCTCTGTCCGGTTCCGGACTGACCTGCAGCGGGGTGCGGCGATACGGTATCGGCCACGACCACCGGAGCCCCGCGGATGCCACCGTTCGACCATCATAATCCACGCCCCGCCCCGTGCCGGAGCGGGTCATGAGCGCCGGCGAGCGCGCCGCGCCGCAGTGGCGCAGCGGCGATCCCGGCGACGGATGGCTCGGGTCGATCGGCCCGACGCTCGCCACCTCGACCCCGTGGTGGCGGCCGCGCACGACCGCGCCCGAGGGCGCACCCAATGTCGTGGTGATCCTGCTCGACGACCTGGGCTTCTCCGACTTCGGCTGCTTCGGCAGCGAGATCCTCACGCCGAACATCGACGCGCTCGCCGCCGGCGGCCTGCGCTTCACCGGCTACACCACCGTGCCGATGTGCACGCCGGCGCGCGCCGCGCTGCTGACCGGCAAGGATCCGCACTCGGTCGGATGCGGCTGGCTGACGCACAACAACCCGGGCTTTCCCGGCTACCAGGCGGGCGAGATCAGCCCCGACGCGCCGACCCTGCCCGAACTGCTGCGCGACGGCGGGTGGTCGACCTACGGCGTCGGGAAGTGGCACAACACCGCCGACCACAACGTGCACGCGGCCGGCGACCGCGCGGCCTGGCCGCTGGCCCGGGGCTTCGACCGCTTCTACGGCTTCCTCGGCGCGGAGACCAACTGCTTCTCGCCGGGCCACCTGATCGACGGCAACGGCTTCGTCACGCGCGACGACTACCCGGCCGACTACTTCTGCAGCGACGACTGGACCGACCGCGCGACCGGCTGGCTGCGCGCGCACCGCTCGGCCGAGTCGGACAAGCCGTTCTTCCTCTACGTGGCGCACAACGCACCGCACGTGCCGCTGCAGGCGCGTGCGCGCGACCTCGAGCGGTATCGCGGCACCTACGACGAGGGCTGGGACCGGCTGCGCGAGCGCCGCTTCGCGCGCCAGAAGGCGCTGGGCATCGTGCCGGACGACTGGCGGCTGCCCGGCCTCACGCCGGGGGTCCCCGCCTGGTCGACGACCGATCCGGCACGCCGCGCCGTCATGGCCCACTACATGGCGCTGTACGCAGCGATGGTCGACAACATCGACCAGAACATCGGCCGCCTCGTGGCCTGCCTGCGCGAGATCGGTGCCCTCGAGAACACCCTCGTCGTGCTGACCTCGGACAACGGCGCATCGTCGATCGGCGGGCCCGACGGCGCGGCCAACATCTTCGAGAAGCGGATCACCCGCGTCGAGGATCCGTCGCTGTCGCAGCGCATGCTCGACGGCGGCTCGCTCGGCGGCATGGACTCGTATCCGGCCTACCCGGTGGGCTGGGGCAACGCATCGAACACGCCGTTCCGCTTCTTCAAGCGCACCCCGATGAACGGCGGCATCCGCGTGCCGATGGTGGTGAGCTGGCCGGCGCGCATCCGCGACGGCGGATCGATCCGCCGCGACTGGGTCCACGTGACCGACACGCTCCCGACCGTGCTCGAGGCGGTGGGGCTCGAGCACCCGGCGCAGCGACAGGGCTACCGCACGCGCGAGCCCGACGGCCGCAGCTGGGCGCCGCTGCTCGCCGACGCCGCGGCCCGCTCGCCGCGCGTCGCGGACGAGGTGGGGCAGCACTACGAGCTCGAGGGCAACCGCGGCTTCATCCAGGGCCGCTGGAAGGTGGTCTCGCTGCAGCCCCCGGGCACCACCATCGACCTCGAGAACTGGATGCTGTTCGACCTCGAGAGCGACCCGACCGAGATCGAGAACCTCGCCGCGGCGCGGCCCGAGGTGCTCGCGACGATGGTCGCGGCCTTCGAGGCGGCGGCCGCCGCCGGCTACGTCTATCCGCTCGACAACCGCGACAACCGCCGCGTGCTCGCGCTGCCGCCCTTCCTCGAGCGCACCGCCTCGCGCCCCCGCACCTTCTTCGCGGGCGGCGAGACGGCCGCGGTCGGCGCGGTGTCGATGCTGATCGCCGACCGCGACTTCACGATCGACTGCGAGTTCGACTGGGCGCCCGGCAACGAAGGCGTGATCTGGGCGATCGGCGACAGCTTCATCGGCATCGCGCTGTTCGTGCTGGACGGCCGGCTTCAGCTGAGCTTCCGGCGCGGCGTGGAGATCGAGCGCACGATCGAGGTCCCGCTCGAGCCCGGCACGCAGCGGACCTCGCTCGTGCACCGCGCCGGCGGCGCCCGCCGCGGCACCGGCACGCTGTGGCTCGGCGCACGCGTGGCCGCGCCCGAGCTCGACATGACCCCGACGGTGCTGCGGCTGGGCGGCGAGGGGCTCGACGTCGGCTGCGACCGCCGCCGAAAGGTCTCGATGCGGTACGCCTCGCGCGGTACCTTCGCCTATCCGAACCGGATCGCATCGGTCCGCATCGAACCCGGTGCGCAGGCGCCCGACAGCATGGCCAACCGCCCCGAGCGGCTGGCCCAGATCGACTGAGGACTCCCGTGACCGACACCTCCCGCCGTTCCTTCTCGCTCGCGCTGACCGGCGCCGCCGCGTGCACGACCCTCGGCATGGCCGGCCTCGCGCGCGCGCAGGCCTGGCCGTCCCGGCCGCTGAAGATCGTCGTGCCCTACCCCGCGGGCGGCGGCCCCGACGCCACCGTGCGCCGGATCGCCGAGAAGCTCGCCACCACCCTCGGGCAACCGGTGATCACCGAGAACCGGCCGGGCGCGGCCGCCGTGATCGGCGCCAAGGCCGTCGCCAGTTCGCCGCCCGACGGCTATACGCTCGGCTACCTGTCCTCGTCGCATGCGACGGTGCAGGCGATCGGCGGACGGATCGACCTCGAGCGCGAGTTCACGCCGATCGCGATGATCGGCACCTCGCCCTTCGTCGCGGTGGTGAACCCCGCCTCGCCCTACACGACGCTCGCGGCGTTCATCGAGGCGGCCCGCGCGCGGCCCGGACGGCTCACCTACGGCACCGCCGGGCTCGGCTCGCCTGCACACATCGCGGTCGAGCGGCTGCGCGAACGCGTGCCGGGCCTGGACATGGTCCACGTGCCGTTCAAGGGCGCGATCGAGTCCGCCAACGCGATCGCGGGCGGCCAGATCGACTTCTCGATCTCGCTGCTGGCGGCCTGTCTGCCGCACTTCGCTGCCGGACGCCTGAGGCCGCTGGCGCTGACGACGACCGAGCGCATGCCCCTGCTGCCCGCCGTGCCCACGATCGCCGAGGCCGGCATCGCGGGCTATCGCTTCGACGCGTGGGGCGGCTTCGTCGCGCCCGCGGGCACGCCGCCGGACATCGTCGCACGGCTGTACGCCGCGATCGTCAAGGCGACGGCCGAGCCCGACTACCTCGCCTTCGTGGAGAGCACCGGCGGGCAGCGGCGCGTGAGCGCGAGCCCGCAGGCCTTCGCGCTCGAGATCCGCGAGACGCTGGCGGCGGAGAAGGAGACGGTCCAGCGCCTCGGGCTCAAGGAGAGCTGAGCCGAGGCGGGCGCGGACTCGGGCGCGTCAGTCGTCCGACAGCGCCGCCTGATACACCTTCAGGAAGTCGATCTCCTGGTCGTCGTCGACCTCCACGCTCACCGCGTGGAGCGTGCCGGTGAAGGTATTCGGGCAGGCGTAGCGCTCGCTGACCGGGCTGCCGTCGTCACGGCCGCAGTGCACGCCGGTCGCGTTGGGCAGCAGCGGCCAGGTGCCGGTCATCGCGATCGAGGCGACCGGCTCGCCGTCGATCAGCAGCGTGCCGGTGCCCTGCAGCGCGCCGGTCTTGCGGAAGTCGAACCCGACCCGATGCCGACCGGGTGCGAGCGGGCCGGGCGACTCGACGACCAGCCGCCGCGCATCGCCGCAGTTGTACTCGTGGACCAGCCGGCCATCGTCCATGAACAGCACGTAGCCGCCGAAGCGTCCGCCGGCCGCCAGCAGCACGCCGTTGGCGCCGCCCTCGGGCACCTGCAGGTCCGCCTCGATGCGGTACGAGCGGTTGGAGACGTTCGGTGCCGACAGCCGGTCCACGCGGGCCATGCCTGCGCGGTAGACGTAGCGCCGGCGGCTGGTGGCGCGCAGGCTCGCCGCAGTGCGCTCGCGGTCGCGGTCATCCAGCGGCAGCACGTCGTGGCGGCCCGCCTCGGCCCACCACAGGTCGACCAGTGCCCGCAGCCGCTCCGGGTGGACGGCGGCCAGGTCGCGGCTCTCCGAGAAGTCGGTCTCGACGTGGTAGAGCTCCCAGCGGTCCTCGGCGAAGTCGGTGCCCCGCGCATGGCGCGCCACCGCCTTCCAGCCGCCGCTCCAGATCCCGCGGTCGCCGAGCATCTCGTAGTACTGGACCGTCTTCGCGGTGGGCGCGGCCGCGTCGTCGAACGCATAGGCCATGCTGGTGCCGTGGATCGGCAGCTGCGGCACACCCTGGTGGACCGTGGGCGCCTCGATGCCGAGCAGCTCGAGCACGGTGGGCACGACGTCCACGCAGTGGTGGTACTGCGTGCGCAGCGCGCCGGCGTCGCGGATGCGTGCCGGCCAGTGCACGATCAGCGGGTCGCGGATGCCGCCGCCATGCGTGTCCATCTTGAACCACTTCAGCGGCGTGTTGCCGGCGTAGCCCCAGCCCTTCGGATAGTGGTTGTAGGTGTGCTCGCTGCCCAGCACATCGAGGTGCTGCAGCAGCTCGTCGATCGTCTCGTCGACGAACGCATAGTGCTTGCGGATGTTGACGTTGCCGAGGTCGCCGCCCTCGTCGCTCGCGCCGTTGTCCGACATCACGAGGAACAGCGTGTTCTCGAGCAGCCCCGCGCCGTCGAGGTAATCGACCAGCCGCCCGACCTGCGTGTCGGTGTGCTCGAGGAAACCGGCGAAGACTTCCTGCATGCGGGCCGCCACGCGCTGCTCGTCGGGACTCAGGTCGTCCCAGGCGCGGACCTCGTCGTTGCGCGGCGTGAGCACCGTGTCGGGCGGGATCACGCCCAGCTCGAGCTGACGCTCGAACCAGCGCCGGCGGGTCTCGTCCCAGCCGTGGTCGTAGCGGCCGCGATAGCGCTCGATGTACTCGGGCGGCGCGTGGTGCGGCGAGTGGACCGCGCCGAGCGCGACGTAGCTGAAGAAGGGCTTGCCGGGCGACGCGCACTGCTGGTCGCGGATGAACCCGATCGCCTGGTCGATCAGGTCCTCGGACAGGTGGTAACCCTCGCGGACCGGCCGCGAGATCGGATGGTTGTCGCAGAAGAGCTCGGGGTTCCAGTGGTCGGTGAGCGAGCTCAGGAAGCCGTAGTAGCGGTCGAAGCCGCGGGCGAGCGGCCAGTAGTCGAAGGGACCGGCGGCGGTGGCGTCGGTCATGCGCATCAGGTGCCACTTGCCGAGCGCGTGCGTGTTGTAGCCCTGCGGGCGCAGCATCTCGGCGAGGGTCGCCGCGCGCCGGGTCACCTGCCCCTGGTAGCCGGGATAGCCGGTGCACCACTCGACGATCGTGCCCATGCCGGCGGCATGGTGCTGCCGGCCGGTGAGCAGCGCCGCGCGCGTGGGCGAGCACATCGCGGTGGTGTGGAAGTTGGTGAAGCGCAGCCCGCCGGCGGCGAGCGCGTCGATCCGCGGCGTGCGGATGTCGGAGCCGTAGCAGCCCAGGTGCGCGTAGCCGACGTCGTCGAGCACCAGCAGCACGATGTTCGGTGCGCCTGCGGGCGCCTGCACCCGCGGCGGCCACCAGGGCTTCGAATCGCGGTAGGTCGTGCCGATCGAGCCCTGGAAGTCCTCGGCGGGCAGGCCGTCGTGTGGGGTGCCGGGTCGGTTCATGGTCGCGCTCAGGACGTGGGACCGGCCTCGTGGGCCTCGTCGACGTAGGGGAAGCGGGCGCGCGCCTTGGTGGCGTGCTCGCCGTTCTTCAGCCCGCCGCCGCGCACGTAGCGCGCACCGTCGCCCGGACGCGCCTGCCAGCTCCAGGGCGAGGGCGTGCCGGCCGCCGCGTCGACATCGCGCACCAGCAGGCGTCGCCGCTGGCTCTCGCGCACGCGTCGGTCGATGGCGTCGGCGTCGTACCCGTCGGGCGCGATCGCCATCATCTCCGCGAGGAGGCCGGCCGAGGCCGGGTCGGCGCCGAGGTCGTGCAGCTCGTCCGGATCGGCGGCAAGGTCGAACAGCAGCGGCGGATGGCCGGCGATGCGGATCAGCTTCCACTGCCCGCGACGCACCATCCGCAGCGGCCGTCCGACGCCGCCGGCGGTGAAGTCGGAGATCACCACGCCGCTCCAGTCCGCGTCGCGGCCGTCGCGCAGCAGCGGCACCAGCGAGCGGCCGTCGAGCGGTTCCACCGGCGCGGGCGCGGCGCCCGTGGCGGGGCGCGCGAGGTCCATCATCGTCGGCAGCAGGTCGACCAGCGAGACGTTGTCCGCCACGCGCGCCGGCGTGAACCGGCCCGGCCAGCGCACGAACAGCGGCACCCGCACCGCCCATTCGTACATGCACATCTTGAACCACATGCCGCGCTCGCCGAGCATCTCGCCGTGGTCGGCGGTGAACACGACGACGGTGTCGTCGGCGAGTCCGGCCTGCTCCAGCGTGTCGAGCAGCGCCCCGACCCGCTCGTCGACCCAGCTGATCATCCCGTAGTAGGCGCGGCGCGCGGCGATGACGTCGGGCGTCGTGATCGGCATCCGGTCGCGGCGGTGGTTGTAGTAGAGCCCCAGGCTCGCGGGGTCGAGCGCCTCGGGCGGCAGCGCCGGCACCCGCGGCAGGTCGATCTCCTCGTCGCGGTACAGGTCCCAGAACGCCTGCTGCGCGGCGAACGGCGGGTGCGGATGCGTGTACGACACCGTGAGGAAGAAGGGCTGCGTGTCGGCGGTCCGGCGCGCACGGTCCCAGAGCCACTGCGTGGCCTGATGCTGGACGTCCTCGTCGTAGTCGATCTGCATGTTGCGCAGGCACGGCCCGGCCTCGAGCACCGGCCGCATGCTGACGCCGGCCGGGTTCGGCTCGGTCGGCGGGCGGGTCCAGTTGGCCGTCCAGCTGAAGTCGGCCGGATAGATGTCGGTGGTGAGCCGCTCCTCGAAGCCGTGGAGCTGGTCGGGGCCGATGAAGTGCATCTTGCCGGCGAGCGTCGCGCTGTAGCCGCTCGCCCGCAGGTAGTGGGCCATCGTCGGCAGCTCGGACGAGAGCTCGGCACCGTTGTCCCAGGCGCCGATCCCCGGCGTCCAGCGCCCGGTCAGCATCGAGGCGCGCGCCGGCGCGCACAGCGGCGAGTTGGTGTAGGCCGCGTCGAACACGACGCTCGACTCGGCGAGCCGCGTGATGTTCGGCGCGCGCACGACCCGATGGCCGTAGGTGGGCAGCGCCTGCGGCGCCAGCTCGTCGACCATGATCAGCAGGATGTTCGGGCGTTCGGTCACGGTGTCACCTGTGGGGACGGGTCTGCGCGGCGCCGGCCGCGTCGGCGCGGACGATCGCGGCCGCGATCGCCTCGGCGCTCAGCACCGACTGGAAGTTGCCGATGTAGGGCGCGGTCATGGTCAGCGCCGCGACCTGCGCGAGCCGCTCGGCCGACGCCTGCGCCCAGCCGAGCGCGGCGAGCGTGGTCGGCAGCCCGAGGCGAGTGAGCAGGTCGACGTGCGCGTCGAGCTCGGCGTCGGCGCGCGCTTCGAGCACGAGCTGCACGATGGTGCCGAAGGCCACCTGCTCGCCGTGCAGCGCGCCCGCCAGCTCGGGCACCGCCGAGAGGCCGCGCAGCAGCGCGTGCGACAGCGACAGCCCGCCCGACTCGAAGCCCAGCCCGCTCAGCAGCACGGTCGCCTCGATGATCGACTCGACCGCCGGCGTGCACGCATGGCGCTCGACCGCCTCGATCGCGGCCTGGCCGTGCGCGACGATCGCCGCGTGACAGCGCTCGGCGAGCAGGCCCGCCGTGTCGGGCGGACGGCCGCCGAAGAAGTTCAGCCCGCCCGCGCCGGCGCACTGTGCCGCCTCGTAGCGCTTGGAGATCGCGTCGCCGATGCCCGCCCGGAAGAAGCGCACCGGCGCGCGCACGATCACCTCGGTGTCGACCAGGACCGCGTCCGGATTGCGGGCGAGGTAGTCGACCGCGACCAGCCGGTGCGCGTCGTCGTAGACCACGATCAGGCGCGAGGTGGGCGAGTCGTTGGAGGCGACGGTGGGCGCGACGACCAGCCGCGTGCCGAGCTCGCGCGCGATGCCCTTGGCGGTGTCGATGGTCTTGCCGCCGCCCAGCGCGACCACGACGTCGGCGCCGGCCGCGCGAGCCTGCGCCGACAGCGCGGCGATCGCGGCGTGCGTGCACTCGCCGCCGAAGCGCAGGCGCTGGACCGGCAGCGAGGCGGCACGCAGCGCGTCGGGCACGAGCGTGCCCAGGGCCGCGTCGACCACGTCGTCGCTGACCAGCACGGGCCGCAGGCAGCCGATCTCGCGCACCAGCGTGCCCAGCGATCGCAGCGCGCCCGCGCCCTGCACGTAGCGGCCCGGGAAGCCGATGATCCTCGCAGGCGCCGGATGTCCGCTCATGCCGTCCTCGCCGTGGCCGCCGCGAAGGCGTGCAGCCGGTGGTTGATGGCCGCCAGGCCCGCCTGCGCGTCCTTGTACAGGCCGAACAGCTCGGTGTACCGCGCGACCGCCTGAGGGTCCGGCTCGTGGACGGCGCGCGTGCCCTGGCCGTGGCGGGCCGCCGCCCGCTCGTCCTCGAAGAAGCCCGCGGCCACGCCGGCGAGCAGTGCCGCGCCGAACGAGGCGTCGGTCACCGCCGGCAGCACGATGCGCACGCCCAGCACGTCGGCCACGATCTGCCGCCACAGCGCGCTGCGCGCGCCGCCGCCGACGATCCGGGCCTCGGTCATGTCGAGCCCCTGCGCGCGGAACTCGCCGAGCACGTCGCGCAGCGAGAACGCGATGCCCTCGTAGAGCGCCCGCACGAAGTGGCCGCGCCCGTGACTCATCGTCATGCCAACGAAGTCGGCGCGCAGCAGCGGGTCCCAGTACGGGGCACGCTCGCCCTGCAGGTACGGATGGAACAGCAGGCCGTCGCTGCCGACGGGCACCTGCGCGGCCATCGCGTCCATCTGCGCGAAGACCTCGGCGCCGCTCTCGCCCTCGCGCAGGAAGAAGCGGTCCCGGAGCCAGCGGTGCGCGGACGCGCAGCCGTTGGTGCCGGTGATCGTGTACCAGAGGCCGGGGATCGCGAACGGGTAGTTGATCAGCGTGGGATGCACGCGCGGCGCGTCGCCCACGATGCTGATCGTCCCGGCGGTGGCCAGCTTGACCACGCCTGCGCCCGCGCGATCCGAGCCCGCGCCGTAGGACTCCGCCGAGGTGTCGGAGGTGCCGCACACCACCGGGGTGCCGACCGGCAGCCCGCAGGCCCGCGCGGCCGCCTCGGTGACCGCGCCGACGCGGTCGGTGGGCTGCACCACCGGCGGCAGCGTCGCGACGTCCCAGCCGATCATGTCGCACAGCTCGCGCGACCAGCAGGCCGCGCCGTGGTCCCACAACAGCGTGCCCACCGCATCGGTCACGTCGGTGTGCCAGGCGCCGCACAGCCGCATGCGCAGCCAGTCCTTGGCGACGTACACATGGCGCGTGGCCGCCGCCACGTCCGGCTCGTGCCTGACCAGCCACATCAGCTGCGGCATCGTCCAGGTGGGCACCGGGCGGTTGAGCGCGAGCTCGAGGATGCGTGCGCCGTGGGCCGCCTGCAGCTCGCGGGCCTCGGCGCCGCTGCGCTGGTCGTTCCAGAGGATGGCGGGCCGCAGCAGCCGGCCATCGGCGTCGGTGAGCACCGGCGAGTGCGCGCCGGCGCTGAACGACACCGCCTTCACCGAGTCCGCCGGCAGGCCGGCCTGCGCGAGCGCGCGCGGCACGGTGTCGCACAGCGCACGCCACCAGTCCTCGGGATCCTGCTCGCTCCAGCCCGGATGCGGCACATGGGTCGGGAAGTCGCGGGTCGCGCTGCCCCGCTCGACGCCGCGGTCGTCGACGACGGTGGTCTTCAGGCTGCCGGCGCCGATGTCGATGCCGAGCACGCTGCGGGTGCCGGCCGCCGCGGCCTGCGGGGCGCTCATGAGGCGACCGTCCGCGCGGCGACGAAGGCCTCGACGGTACCCGCCACGTCGAGCCCGTAGGTGCAGACCGCGCGGCAGTGGCGGGCCGCTTCGGTGCGCGACAGCGCGCGCCGCACCGGCGCATCGAAGTCGAGCTCGCCGTCGATCACGGCCAGCGCGATCATCGACAGCGCGGACGGCGTCACCGTCTCGACCTGCGGCGCGGTGTCGGCCGGGATCGCGCGGCGGCAGGGGCTCGGGCAGCAGGCGCAGAGCCGGAACACGTCTCGGGCATCGCTCACGGTCGGTCCTCGGTCGGTTCGATGTCCACCGCGCCCGGCCGGCCCCGCAGGCCGAGCTTGCCGGCCACGAAGAGGGTGTCCGGATCGAGGTGGTCCTTCAGGGCCTGCAGCAGCTCCAGTCCGACGCCGAGCTCGGCGCGCAGCCAGGGGTTGCGGAACAGTCCGGCGCCGTGATGATGGCTGATCGAGCCGCCGAGCTCGAGGCAGGCGCGCTCGGCGAGGTCCCAGGCCCGTCGGTGCAGGACCAGCATCCGGTCGTGCGGCATCGGCGGCAGGCGCAGCGTCATGTACTGGCAGGCGCCCTCCGGATAGACGTGCGACCAGTGCGTGCCGAAGTGCATGCCCTCGCACACGCCGAGCACCTCGCGCCGGATGCGCTCGTGCATCGCGGGCAGCGCGCTCCACGGGCCGGTGATCTCGATCGTGTCCATCGCGTAGCCGTCGGTCTGCCACTTGGGCGAGTACGACTCGTAGCGGTGCTGCTGCCAGTGCAGGTAGGGCGCGTCGTCGGTCTGGATGCCGCCATGCGCCGCGACGATCTCCATCGCGAGCTCGCGCTCGACCTCCGCGAGGCGGCGCGCGCCGCTGAACTCGAGGATCGCGAGGAACGGCCGCTCGGCGAAGGCGGCGATGCCGTGGGTGCGCGGCGCCGACTCCTCGCGGTCGTAGAGCCGCACGACCGCCGGGCGCAGCTCGTGCTGCATGATCGTGCGCAGCGCGTCGAGCCCGGACTGCAGCGAGGGGAACGCGAGCACGACGCCCAGCCGCAGCTCGGGCAGGCGCCAGACCCGCAGCGTGAGCTCGGTGATGATGCCGAAGACGCCCTCGGAGCCGATCAGGATGTCGCGCACGCTCGGGCCCACCGCCCGCCGCGCGACCGGCCGCACGCGCAGCTCGCGGCCGTCGGGCAGGATCGCCGCGAGCCCGATCACGATGTCCTCGATCTTGCCGAAGCGCGTCGAGTTCTGACCCGCGCCGCGGCAGGCGGCCCAGCCGCCGACCGTCGACATGTACAGCGACTGAGGCAGGTGCCCGCAGGTGTAGCCGCGCCGGTTCAGCGCCGCCTCGAACTGGCCGCCGTTCATGCCCGCCTGCACGGTCACCGTGCCGTCGGTCTCGTTCAGCTCGAGGATCGCGTTGAGCCGCTTGAGGTCGACCATCAGCTCGCGGTCGAGCGGCAGCGCGCCGCCGAGCACCCCCGAGCCCGCGCCGAACGGGATCAGCGGGATGCGGTGCTGGCGCGTGAAGCGCACCACCTCGGCGAGTTCGGCCGCGTCGGCCGGGCAGGCCACCGCGCAGGGCAGCGTGGCCGGTACCTTCGCGTCGCGGACGTGGTAGGTCGCGTACGGTGCACGGTCGCGCGAGTACACCCACAGGTCGGGCAGCTCGACGAGCACGTTCGCCTCGCCCACCAGCTCGGCGAGGGCCGGGATCCAGTCGGGCCGTCGGTGCGCGGCGGCGGCGGCGCGCAGCGCGGTCATGGCGCGGCCCTGCGGGAGGCCTTCGCCACGGGCGGCGCAGGGGACACTGCGGACGCCGGGGCGAGGCGGATCATGGGGTTCGGCAAGCCGGTCTCCTTCGACGACGCTCGATCTGGATCGGGATGCGCACACCGGCGCGCACACCGCTGCACATGCCGATTCTCATGTCGATTCGCACAAGTTTGCGCAAACGATTGCGCAACGGGTTTCAGCTTAGGTCGACGACGATCACGGTGTCAAGACGGCGCGATTCCGGACGGGGACCTCGGCTATGATCGGCCCCGCGGTCCAGGCCGCAGGACGTCGCCGCCCACCATGCCCCCCTCCACCGAATCCACGCTCGCGGACGTCGCCCAGGCGGCGGGCGTGGCGCTGTCGACGGCGTCACGGGTCCTCAACGGCGAGCGCGGCCACCGCGTCGCCGCGGCCACGCGCGAGCGGGTGCTCGCCGCCGCGCGCGAGCTCGACTACCGGCCGAACGCGATCGCCCGCGGACTGCGCACGGCGCGGACCTTCACGCTCGGCATCGCCGTGCCGCAGCTCGAGAACCCGGTGTTCCCGCAGATGATCGTCGGCGCCGAGGCGGCCGCACGCGAGCGCGGCTACTCGCTGCTGATCTCGCATGTGGCCGAGTCGGACACCGAGTCGCGCACCTACGAGCGGCTGGCCAGCGTGAGCCGCGTCGACGGCCTGCTGGTGGCGACGCTGGAGGACGAGACACGCCTCGCGCAGGCGCTCGCGACCACGTCCCGACCGTACGTCGTGCTGAACCGCAAGCTGCGCGGCGTCGACAACCACGCCGTCTTCGACAGCTTCGCGGCTGCCGAGATGGCGACCGCGCACCTGATCTCGCTCGGGCACCGACGCATCGCACACCTGGCCGGACGCCTGAAGGGCTACAACGGCACGCGGCGGCTCGCGGGCTTTCGGGCCGCGCTGCGCGCGGCGGGTCTGCCGCGCGACGCGGAACGGGTGATTCCCGCGGGCTACACCTTCGAGGGCGGCGTGATCGCGATGCGCGAGCTGCTGCGCGACCCGGTCCGGCCCACGGGCATCGTCGCGGCGACGATGCTCGCCGCCGCGGGCGCGATGAAGGTGCTGCACGGCGAGGGCGTGGCCATCCCGGGCGAGATGTCGATCGTCGCGATCCACGACGCGACCATCGCCGACATGCTGTATCCGCCGCTCACCACCGTTCGCCTGCCGGTGCAGGAGCTCGGCGCGAGCGCCACGCGGGGCCTCGTCGACCTGATCGAAGGCAAGGCCACGGGCGTGGCGATCACCCTGCCGCCGCAGGGCCTGGTGCTCCGCGCGTCGACGGGCCCCGTCCCGGGGCCTGCGCCGAAGCGGCCCTCGCGACGGGCCTGACGCGCCGACTCGACCGCCCGTCATCGTGCGGCGAAGGCCGTTCCGGCGTGGCTCCGCGGCCGGGCGCCCGGGGTTGCGGGCCATGCTAGCATCGGCCGAAACCCGACCTGCAGGCCCTTGCGGCCCTCGTCGGCTCCATCCTGATCGCCCAGAGGGACGATGCACACGCCACCCTTCATCGTCGGCCTCGGCGGCACGACCCGACCCGGCTCGACGTCCGAGCGCGCCCTCGCGGTCGCACTCGAAGCCGCCGCCGCCGCCGGCTGCGAGACCCGCCTGTTCGGCGCGGGCGCGATGCCCTGCGAGACCTACGATCCGACCCGCCCCGAGCGCAGCGCCGAAGCGGTCGCGCTCATCGCCGCGCTGCGCCGCGCCGACGGCGTGCTCATCGCCACGCCCGCCTATCACGGCGGCATCTCCGGCCTCGTCAAGAACGCGATCGATTTCGTCGAGGACCTGCGCGACGACACGCGCCCCTACTTCGACGGTCGTGCGGTCGGCTGCATCGTGGTGGCCGACGGCGCGCAGGCGCTCGGCTCGACGCTGGCCTCGCTGCGCTCGATCGTGCACGCGCTGCGCGGCTGGCCGACCCCCTTCGCCGCGACGCTGAGCGGGCGCGACAAGCCCTTCGGCGGCGACGGCCGCGCCGCCGACGAGGCCGCGCTGCAGTCGTGCCGCCTGGTCGCGCAGCAGGTGGTCGGCTTCGCACGGATGGCCCACGCAGGACGCGACACCGCCTGAGTCGCGGCCACCCCCGGTCCGCGACCGAAAGGCCGGGACCGGGCGCGCGACCGAGCAGCCTGTCCCAGGAGACACCGATGAGCACCAAGATCCAGAAGTCCGACGCCGAGTGGCGTGCCGAGCTCGCCCCCGAGGCCTACCAGGTGCTGCGCCACGAAGGCACCGAGCGGGCCGGCACCAGCGCGCTGAACCACGAGCACCGCAAGGGCACGTTCGTCTGCGCGGGCTGCGGCACGCCGCTGTTCACCAGCGACATGAAGTTCGAGAGCGGCACCGGCTGGCCGAGCTTCTTCCGGACGCTGCCCGAGGTCTTCGAGACCCGGCGCGACTTCCGGCTGATCTGGCCGCGCACCGAGTACCACTGCGCGACCTGCGGCGGCCACCACGGCCATGTGTTCGAGGACGGCCCCGCGCCGAGCGGGCTGCGCTACTGCAACAACGGCGTCGCGCTGAAGTTCGTGCCGGACGAGGGCTGAGCCGACCGGGGCCGGGCGCCGCGCGGGCGGGTTCCGCCCGGCACCCGGCGGAGGCGATAATGTCGCACCTATCCCCGCCCCTTGAGTCCGCCATGACCACCGTCGTCCCCGCCCCGCAACCCGTCCTCGTCCCCGTCGCCGGCGGCGGCGCCTGGCCCGTGCGCCGCGTCTACTGCGTCGGCCGCAACTACGAGGAGCATGCGAAGGAGATGGGCTTCACCGGCCGCGAGCCGCCGTTCTTCTTCATGAAGCCGGCCGACGCGGTGGTGTACGTCCCCGAGGGCGAGACCGGCGAGATCGCCTATCCGCCGGGCACCTCGAACTTCCACTTCGAGATCGAGCTGGTGGCCGCGATCGGCATCGGCGGCGCGAACATCAAGGCCGCCGACGCGATGGCCCATGTCTGGGGCTATGCGGTCGGCCTCGACATGACCCGCCGCGACCTGCAGGGCGAGATGAAGAAGCAGGGGCGCCCGTGGGAGATCGGCAAGGGCTTCGACGAATCGGCCCCGATCGGCCCGATCGTGCCGGCCGCGAAGGCGTCGGGCGCGACCGACGCCACCATCGAGCTCAAGGTCAACGGCACGGTCAAGCAGACGAGCACGACCGCCAAGCTGATCTGGAACATCGCCGAAACGATCGAGCACCTGTCGGCGTACTGGCGCCTCGAGCCGGGCGACCTGATCTACACCGGCACGCCCGAGGGCGTGGGCGCGGTCAAGTCCGGCGACCTGATGGAAGGCAGCGTGGCCGGTGTCGGCACGCTGAAGGTCCGGGTCCGCTGAGCGGCCGGGCGGGCGAACACCCGCCCGCTACGGCTGCGGGGCGACCGATTCAGGGCGCGCCCCGGCCGGCATCGACTCGGGCGAGGGTCCGCCCTCGATCTTCAGCACCCGCTGCGGGAACGGGATCGCGATGCCGTGCTCGCGGAAGGCGCGCAGGATCGCGAGGTTCACGTCGGAGCGCAGCCCGAGCGTGCCATTAAGCGGATCCTCGATCCAGAACCCGACCTCGAGCGTGATCGCGGAATCGGCGAATGCGACGAGGAACGCCAGCGGCGGCGGATCCCTGAGCACGCGCGGCTGCGCGGTCGCGGCCTCGACCATCAGCGCCATCGCGCGCTCGACGTCGCTCCCGTAGTCGATGCCGACCTGCACCGCGGCCCGCGCACGGGTGTTGGTGAAGGTCTCGCTCTCGACCACCGAGGACACCAGCATCTCGTTCGGGACGATGGAATCGATGCCGTCCATGCCGCGCAGCACGGTGTAGCGGGTGCGGATGTCGACCACCGTGCCGCGCCAGGTGCCGACGCGGATCAGCCGCCCCGGCTCGATCGAGCGGTCCAGCAGGATGATGAAGCCCGACACGTAGTTGGCTGCGATCTTCTGCATGCCGAGCCCGAGGCCCACGCCCAGGGCGCCGCCGAACACCGACAGCGTGGTCAGGTCGATGCCGACCATCGGCAGCGCGATCATCAGCGCCAGCGTCATCAGCAGCGGCTGCGCGATGCGGCCGATCACCACCCGCGCGCTCGGGTCGACACCGGTGGTGCCGGCCAGCTTGGCGTCGAGCGCATTGCTGATCCACAGCGCGATCACGCCGGCCAGGCCCACCGTCAGCACGCCGGTGATGATCTGCAGCACCGTGAGCTTGGTCTTGCCGAGCGGGATCGCGATCGATTCCAGGGTATCGAGCAGCACCGGCAGCAGGTCGAGGATGTGCAGCGCCACCATCGACCAGATGACCGTGGAGATGGTCCGCTCGAAGGACGCGACCCAGTGCGCGTGCCGGAAGGTCTGGCGCAGGATCAGCACCAGCGTGCGCACGCCGGCGAGCGACACCATCATCGCGATGACCACCGACAGCAGGCTCACCGGCAGGAAGCGCCCGAGCACCGCGCGCACCACCAGCATCATCGCGAGGGCGAGCAGCGGCCATGCGACGCGCTGCGCCCAGGCGACCGCGAGGCGTTCCGGGCCGCTCGCCTCGAGCCGACGCTCGATCCAGCCGGCCGCGTAGAACGCGATGGCCAGGCACGCGACCACGGCGCCCGCCGCCCACCAGCCGTGCACGGTGGACAGCTCGGCGATCAGCCGGTTCACCAGCGGCCCGAGCAGGTGCAGATCGAATTCGAAACCGTTCATGCGGCAATGGTAGCGGACGATCGGGATACCATTGCCGCAACCCGGAGGAGACACCGAACCATGGCCGAGAAGACCGTCCATCCCGACACCATGCACCGCTGGATGGTGGACCTGTGGCTGCGTGCAGGCTCGAGCGAGACCGAGGCGCGGCTCACCGCCGACCACCTCGTCGGCGCGAACCTCGCCGGCCACGATTCGCACGGCGTGGGCATGGCGCCGCGCTACGTGAAGTCCTGGAAGTGCGACGAGCTCAAGCTCAACCAGCGCGTCGAGGTCGTCGTCGACAACGGCGCGCTGATCACCGTCGACGGCCGGCACGGCATGGGCCAGTCGGTCACGCACCAGGCGATGGAGATCGCGATCGCCCGCGCCCGCGAGCACGGCGTGTGCGTGATGGGCCTGAAGAACTCGCACCACCTCGGGCGCGTCGGGCACTGGGCCGAACAGGCCGTGGCCGCCGGCATGGCGTCGATCCACTTCACCAACGCGGTGTCGACGATCCCGATGGTCGCGCCGCACGGCGGCGGCACCGCGCGCTTCCTCACCAACCCGTTCACCGTCGGCATCCCGCGCCCGGGCGGCGAGCCCTTCCTGCTCGACTTCGCGACCAGCGCGATCGCGCACGGCAAGGTGCGCGTCGCCTGGAACAAGAAGAAGTCCGACCCGTCGGTGCAGGTGCCCGAGGGCTCCCTCATCGACGCGATGGGCCGGCCGACGCGCGACCCGAACGTGATGTTCGAGCCGCCCGAGGGCCCGCACGGCGCGCTGCAGACCTCGGCCGGCCACAAGGGCTACGCGCTCGCGATGGTCTGCGAGCTGCTGGGCGCCGCGCTCACCGGCGGCGCGACCGCCGCGCCCGCGCACCGCACCATGCAGTTCGCGATCTGGAACAGCATGCTCGCGATCGTGTTCGACCCGAACCGCATCGGCCCGGCCGAGCGCTTCGCCGCCGAGGCACGGGACTTCACCGAGTGGGTGCAGTCGGCGCCGCTGTCGGGCGCGACCGACCGGATCATGATGCCGGGCGATCCGGAGCGTCGCGCACGCGCCGCGCGCGCCGACGGCCTGCCGATCGACCTCGGCACGCTCGACGAGCTCGATCAGGCCGCGCGCCTGGTCGACCCGACCCTGCCCTCGCTGTCCTCGCTCGCCCGATGAGCGACGCCGCCCGCACGAGCGTGCTGCCCGTGCGGGTGGAGTTCGGCCACTGCGACCCGGCCGGGATCGTCTGGTACCCGAACTTCTACGAATGGTTCGACGCGGCCAGCCACCGGCTCGCCGAGCAGGCCGGCGTCGGACTGCACGCGCTGCGTGCGCAGGGCTTCCTCGGCCTGCCGCTGATGCAGACCGGCTCGACCTACCACCGCCCCACCCGCTTCGGCGACGAGGTCGAGGTGCACAGCCGCGTGGTGGCCTTCGAGCGCCGGTCGTTCCGCGTCGAGCACCGCATCCTGTGCGGCGACGAGCTGCGGGTCGAGGGCTTCGAGCTGCGCTTCCTCGGCCAGCCGCATCCGGACGATCCGCAGCGCCTGCGGGCGGCCGACCTGCCCGAGTCGTTCCGCGCGGCCTTCGGCTTCGCCTGAGCGGCCCGCCTACGGCCGAGGTGCGCTCCGACGCGCGCAGACGGCCGGCCGGCCCCGGGGCGGCTTGACCGGTGTCATCCGCCGGCCTCGGTCGCGCGCGATAATCGCCCGATGAGCCGCCATCGCCTCTCGCCGCTGTTCGACCCACGTTCGGTCGCGCTCTATGGCGCCACCGAACGCGAGGGCGCCCTCGGACGCCTGCTGCTCGAGACGCTGCGGGCCGGCGGGTTCAAGGGTCCGGTCGGCGCGATCAACCCGAAGCACCGCAAGGTGCTCGGCGCGCCCTGCGTGCGCAGCGCGGCGGCGCTCGACTTCGTGCCCGACGTGGCGCTCGCCACCGTCCCGGCGGCGGCATTGACGCAGGTGGTCGACGACTGCGCGGACCGGGGCGTGCGCTTCGTGGTCGTCTACTCGAGCGGCTTCGACACCACCACCGAGGCGGGCCGCAGCGCGCAGGGCGAACTGCTGCGCCGGGCCCGCAGCCGCGGCGTGCGGCTGGTCGGACCGCACTGCATGGCGCTGATGCGGCCGGCCAGTGGCTTCGACGCGGGCTTCGCGCCGGGACGCGTCAAGGCAGGCCGCGTCGCGCTGCTGTCGCAGTCGGGTGCGGTGGTCACCGCGCTGCTCGACTGGGCGGCGCCCTCGGGCATCGGCTTCTCGTCGGTGCTGTCGCTCGGGCGCGCGCTCGACCTCGACTTCGGCGAACTGCTCGACTGGTACCTGTTCGATCATCAGACCGACAGCGTCCTGCTGTATCTCGAGGGCGTGCAGGACGCGCGCGGCTTCATGTCGAGCGTGCGCGCGCTGTCGCGGGTCAAGCCGGTGGTCATCATGAAGGCCGGGCGCGCGAACGACGCGACGCGCACCGTCGGCGCCTCGCATTCCGACGCCCTCACCGGCAACGACCGGGTGTTCGAGGCCGCCATCGCACGAGCCGGCGCGGTGCGCGCGAACACCACGTTCCAGCTCCTGGCGGCGGCCCGCCTGCTCGCGCTGCGCAAGCGCCCCGGCGGACCGCGGCTGGCGATCGTCGCCAACGGCGGTGGCCCGGGCCTGATCGCGGCCGACGCGGTCGCGGCCAACGCGCTCGAACTCGCGGAATTCCGACCGGCGACGCTCGAGACGCTCGGCGCCGGCCTGTCGGTGCACGGCTCGCGACACAACCCGGTGAACCTGCTGACCGACGCGGATCCGGCCCGCATCGAGGCGGCCCTCGCGACGGTGCTCGCCGACCCCGGGGTCGACGCCGCGCTCGCGCTGTTCGTGCCGCAGACCGTGACGAGCTCCGAGCAGGCGGCCGAGGCCATCGTGCGGGCCGCGACCGGGCAGTCGAAGCTGGTCGCCGCGGTGCTCGCCGGCGGCGCGTCGGCGGCCGCCGGCCAGCGCCGCCTCGACGAGGCTGGCATCCCTCAGTTCCTGTCGCCCGAGAATGCGGTGGACGCGCTCGCGCTGCTGCAGAGCTTCAGCGTCAACCAGCAGAAGCTGCGCCAGACGCCGATCGCCGTCGACGAGGGCTTCGACCCGGACGTGGCCGCCGCCGAGGCGCTGTACCAGCGCGTGATCGCGACGGGCCGCACGCTGCTCGACGAGGTCGAGTCGAAGACCCTGCTCGGGCATTTCGGCATCGAGGCGCCGCCCTCGATCGTGGCCGCCTCGCCGGCCGAGGCCGCGCAGGCCGCCCTGCGGCTGGGCTTCCCGGTCGTGCTCAAGGTGCTGTCGCCGGACATCGTCCACAAGTCCGACGTCGGCGGCGTGCGCATCAACGTGCAGTCCGCCGGTGCGGCACGCGCCGCGGCCGAGGACATCCTCGAGAGCGTCGCCCGGCTGCGGCCGCAGGCACGGGTCACCGGCATCGTCGTGCAGCCGATGATCCGTTCACGGCACCAGCGCGAGGTGTACCTCGGCATGGCGACCGACCCGATGTTCGGCGCGGTGATCGCGTTCGGCGCGGGGGGCGTCGCCGTCGAGCAGATCGACGATGTCGCGATCGGGCTGCCGCCGCTCAACGGGCTGCTGGCGCGCTCGCTGGTGCAGCGCACCCGCGTCGCCAGGCTGCTGCGCGCCTACCGGAACGTGCCGGGCATCGACTTCCAGCGACTGGAGCAGACGCTGGTGCGCTTCTCGGCGCTGGTGTGCGCGTGTCCGTGGATCGCGAGCCTGGACATCAATCCGCTGGTGGTCGACGAGGACCGGGTGACCGCGCTCGATGCGCGCATCGAGGTCAAGTCACCGGCCGACCTGCTGCGCGTCCGCTGGCGCGGCGCCTACGGGCACCTGGCCATCCATCCGTATCCGCGCGAACTCGAGGAGACGGTCACCCTCAAGAACGGCGACACCGTGCTGCTGCGGCCGATCCGCCCCGAGGACGCCGAGCTCGAGCGCGAGTTCGTCGCCGCGCTGTCGCCGCAGACGCTCTATCGCCGCTTCATGATGCCGGTGAAGGAACTGTCCGACGCGATGATCGAGCGCTTCACGCAGATCGACTACGACCGCGAGCTCGCGCTGGTGGCACTGAGGAACGAGTCGGGCGGCACGCCGGGCGCGGCGGGCTCGCGGCTGGTCGGCGTCGCCCGGATCATCCCGACCTGGGAGGACGGCACCGCCGAATTCGCGATCGTGGTGGGCGACTGGATGCAGCACTCCGGCCTCGGCCGCGAACTGATGGAGCGGATGTTCGAGGCCGGGCGCGTGCGGGGCTATGCGGTGCTCGAGGGGATCATCCTCGGCGAGAACGTGTCGATGCTGCGCTTCTGCGAGCGGCTCGGGTTCACCATCAAGCTGAACCCGGACGATCCGGCCGAGCGGATCGCGCGCCGCACGCTCGCCTGAGCGCGCGCACCGGGTTCAGAACAGCGCGAAGTTCAGCACGCCGTAGGTGTTGCGGAAGTGGGCGGCGAGCTGCAGCGCGCGGGCACGCGCGTCCTCGACCTCGCCGATCGTCTCCTCGTGGCGCGCCGACTGCACGATCGCGACCGCCAGCAGCTCGCTGAAATGCTCGGCCGATTCGGCGCCTGCACCGCCCCAGCGCACGCGCAGCAGGTCGACACCCTCGGGGGCCGACGACAGGTCGGCGACCGGATGCACGGCGGCGAGCAGGTGGCCGTGGACGAGGTTGCGCACCGACTCGACCTCGTGGGAGCGGGCCGAGCGGATCGGCGCGAAGCCGGCGAGCTGGCTCATGAACTCGACCGCTTTCTGCGCGGAAGTCTTGTCGTGGACGCGCGCGGTGCTGCGCTCTGCGGTGACGGGATCGTGCGACATGGAGGCTCCTGGACGGACTGCGAGCCGCATGAGGATGCACGCGGCCGGTCCACGGAGTGTCGGCAGCGTATTGCGACGCCTTAGCAGCGGCCGGCTGTGCGGCCACCGGCGGTCGACCGCCGGGGCGAGGGATGCGCGATCAGCGCCCGCGCACCGCCGCCCAGGCGAGGCAGGCCCAGCCGGCGAGGAAGGCGACACCGCCCAGCGGCGTGACCGCGCC
>CAIUGQ010000428.1 GCA_903898725.1 uncultured Burkholderiales bacterium
CGTCGGCCCGCGCTTCGGCGAGCGCCCGGACTCTGACGCCGCCACCGACGGCATCGCCCAGGCCGCCCGCTGCGACCCGCGGATCGCCGGCGCCCTCGGTGCCTGGGAGGCCTGCATCGCCGGCGAACTGGACCGCCTCTCGACCGATCGGGTGGCGGTCGCCGGCGCCCACTTCCACGCCTGGCGGATCGCCGACCGGGCGGCCCGCGGCGGCGCCCGCGACGCCGCCGAACTGCGCGAGCGGCACGGCCGCCAGGTGCGGGCGGCGCTGCGCGACAACCTCACCAGCCTGCACCGGCTGTGCACCGCGGCCGGCGAGGACTGCGAGCGCGTCGGCGAAGCCCTCGTGGCGTCGAGCTAGCCCCGGCCGGCGCCGCGGCGCAGGCCCGACCCGCAGGCCGGCGGCTCGGCCGGAACGGCGTTTGACGGATCGCGCGGCGTCCCGCAAGGTGCGGCGATGCCCGCCGCTTGACGCGGCCCGGCCCCCGCCACCCGATCCCCGATCCCCGCTTGCCTTCCCGCCCGCCCGCCATGAACGCTCCGCTGCCCGTGCCCGCCACCCTGTCCACCTCGTCCGACCGCCTGTGGTCCTCGCTGATGACCCTCGCGAAGATCGGCGCGACGCCGCGCGGCGGCGTGCGACGCCTCGCCCTCACCGAGCTCGACGGCGAGGGCCGCGCCCTGGTCACCGGCTGGCTGCGCGAGGCCGGCTGCAGCCTGATGACCGACGCGATCGGCAACGTCTACGCGATGCGTCCCGGCACCGATCCGCAGGCGCCCGCCGTCGCGATGGGCAGCCACGTCGACACGCAGCCCAACGGCGGCCGCTTCGACGGCAACTACGGTGTGCTGGCCGGGCTGGAGATCGTCCGCACGCTGAACGACGCGGGCATCGCCACGAAGCGCCCGATCGCGGTCGCGATCTGGACGAACGAGGAAGGCACGCGCTTCCAGCCGGTGATGATGGGCTCGGGCGTCTTCGCCGGCGCCTTCACCGCCGAGCACTGCCGCGCCCAGAAGGACGCCGACGGCATCACGGTCGGCGAGGCGCTCGCCTCGATCGGCGCCGACGGCACCGACCCGATGCCCGCCTTCGACGCGTACTTCGAGGCGCACATCGAGCAGGGCCCGGTGCTCGAGCGCGAAGGCAAGACCATCGGCATCGTCGAGTCCGCGCTCGGCCAGCGCTGGTTCGACGTCGTGATCGACGGCCAGGACGCGCACGCCGGCCCGACGCCGATCGAAATGCGGCGCGACGCGCTGCTGTCGGCCTCGCGGCTGGTCGTCGCCGTCCGCGAGATCGCGCAGGCCCATCCGCACTACGCGCGCGGCACCGTCGGCCGGCTGATCGTGTCGCCGAACTCGCGCAACGTGATCCCCGGCCGCGTCGAGCTGAGCATCGACCTGCGCAACGCCGACGCCACCACCCTCGATGCGATGGCCGACGCGGTGCGCGAGGCCGCCTCGCGGATCGCGGCCGAGGACAACGTGAGCATCGGCATCGAGCAGACCGTGCACTTCCCGCCCTGCGCGTTCGACCCCGCGCTGGTCGGCGCGATCGAGTCGACCGCGGCGGCGTTCGGCTACCCGGCGCGCCGGCTCGCCAGCGGCGCGGGCCACGACGCGGTCTACGTCGCGCGGACCTGTCCGGCCGCGATGGTCTTCGTGCCCTGCGAGAAGGGCATCAGCCACAACGAGATCGAGAACGCCGACCCGGCGCACCTGCATGCCGGCACGAACGTGATGCTGCACGCAGTGCTGGCGCGCGCCAACCGCTGACCCGCGCCCCGTCCGGCGCCCGACCCTGTACCCCCTCTTCGTCGAGCAGCTCGCGGCGGCCCTCGGCCGGCCCGCGAGCCTCGCCGTGCTCGCCGCGGTCGCCGGCGCGTTCGTGCTGGGCGGCGTGGTCAAGGGCCTGCTCGGCGTCGGCCTGCCGCTGGTCGTCGTCCCGCTGCTCGCCCTGGTGATCCCCACGCCCAAGGCGATCGCGCTGATGGGCATCCCGATCCTGGTCTCCAACGTGTTCCAGACGCTCGATGGCGGCCATGCGCGCTACGCGCTGCGCCGCTTCGCCTGGCTGCTGGTGCCGATGGTGGTGATGACCGCGCTGACCGTGCGGCTCACGCTCGGCCTGCCGGTGCGCACGCTGAACATGTTCGTCGCCTGCGCGCTCCTGCTGGCGGTCGCGCTGATGGCCTGGAACCCGAGGCTCGACATCGATGCCGGCGGCGAGCGGCGCTGGGGCGTCGCGGTCGGCACGCTGTCGGGGCTGATGGGCGGCGTGTCCTCGCTGATGGGGCCGCTGGTCATCACCTACCTGGTCGCGCTGCGCCTCGATCGCGAACGCTTCATCGGGTCGATCAGCGTGATCTACCTGCTGGGCGCGCTGCCGCTGTTCGGCTCGATGGCCCTGCTCGGGGTGCTCGGGCTGCCCGAGGCGGTGCTGTCGGCCCTCGCGCTGGCTCCGATGTTCGGCGGCATGGCGCTCGGCAAGCGGATGCGCCACCGAGTCGGCGAGCAGGCCTTCCGGCGCCTGCTGCTGGTGTTCCTGGTGATCGTCGCGAGCCTGCTGCTGACCCGCTGAAGCGCCTCGGCGCCGGTGCCCGCGGGCTCAGGCCTGGCCGCCGCCGACGGCGACCCGCAGCACCAG
>CAIUGQ010000429.1 GCA_903898725.1 uncultured Burkholderiales bacterium
GGCGGCACGAGCGGCGTCCCGGCGGCGGCCGGGTCGGCGGCACCGCCGGCCGCGGCCGGCGCGGCCGGCGATGTACCGGCCGCCGGCGGCTCGCCCGAGCCGATCCACGAGGAGACCTTGGAGACGTCGCCGTCGCGCCCGAAGAAGAGCGCCACGGCGATCACGCCGATCACGCCGAGCAGTGCCCAGGGCAGCCGGCTGCCCTTGCCTTCGCCATCGAAGCCGAAGCCACCGCCACGAGGCATGGGCGCGGCGAGCGTCGAGGTCGGCTTGAGCTCCTCGGCCTCGGCGAAGCCGCCGATGGTCTTGAGCAGCGGCTCGACGTCGACATCGAGCAGCCGACCGTAGGACCGCACGCATCCGCGCACGAACGCACGTCCGGGCAGCGC
This sequence comes from uncultured Burkholderiales bacterium, assembly GCA_903898725.1. GTDB lineage: Bacteria > Pseudomonadota > Gammaproteobacteria > Burkholderiales > Burkholderiaceae_E > UBA4615. Next base: position 390 of record CAIUGQ010000429.1, read on the forward strand.
CGCCCAGTCGCCCCGCTCGATCGCCTCGAGCTGGCGGGGATGCAGCTTCAGCCGCTGCGCGACCTCGCCTTTGCCCAGACCGCGGGTCTCGCGGACCGCGGCGAGCTGGTCGGCCGAGGTGATCGCGGTGCTCTGCGGATCCGACGGGCTCGGACCGTTCGCGGGGTCAGTCACCGATTCAGTCACCGAATGCTCCACGTTGCAACAGGTTCGCCTCGCGCGAGGACGGGAATTGGCGCCGCAGCTGCGCGGACAGACTCGCGACGCTGTCGCGGTCTCCGGCACGGCGGTCGACACGGATGCCGAGCCAGAGCATTTCGGCGCTCGGCGGGTAGCTCGCCAGCAGACGCTGGGACAGGAAGCGCGCGCGATCGAGCTCGCCGCGCTTGAGATAGATCTCGGACAGGTGATACATCGCGACCGGGTTGCGCGGATCGATGCGGAACGCCTGGTCGAAGTACGCCTCGGCGCCCTTCAGGTCACCGGCGCGCAGCGAGCAGATGCCCGCATTGTGGAGCGGCCTGGCGGGCGTCTGGTACAGCGGGTTCTTGAGCGCCGCCTGGAACTGCGCGATCGACTCGCGCGGCCGCTCGGTCTGGCACAGGTACCAGCCGTAGTTGTTCAGCAGCTCGGAATCCTCGGGGGCAAGCCGCAGGGCCCGCTGGAAGCTCTCGTCCGCGCGCACGCGGTCGTTCATGTCCATGTAGACCAGCCCGAGCATCCCGTAGGCCTGCGCGAAGTTCGGGTCGGTGGCGAGCGCCGAGCGCAGCTCCTCGAGCGCCTGCGGGTAGTTCCCCTGCTGGTAGTAGCCGGCGGCAAGTTCGAGCCGGATCGATGCCCGGCGCCGCTGCTCGGAATCGTTCTGGGGCGTGCCGGCGAGCGGGGCCCCGCCGCCCGGCTCGGCGCGCGCGGGCGCGTCGCGCCGCACTTCGCGCGGGTCGTTGCCCCGCAGGTCGCGGACCACCTGCGGCTTCTCGTCGACAGTGGTGCAGGCGGCGAGTGCGCATCCGGCCAGCAGCAGCGCGGCGAGCCGCCACGGGGCCGACCCGCGGGCGCGGTCTGCAGGACGACGGGCGACGGCCATCGCGTCGGTGCTCACGCGCGTGCGATCGCCACGCGCCGGCGCTCGCCGCGCTGCGCGAGACGGGTGCGGTCGACGATGTCGCCGGCAAGCTGTCCGCAGGCCGCATCGATGTCGTCACCGCGCGTACGCCGCACGGTGGTGACGATGCCCGCGTCGGACAGCCGCTGCGCGAAGGCCTTGATCCGTTCCGGCGGCGACCGGAGCAGCCCGGCCTCGGGGAACGGATTGAAGGGGATCAGGTTGAACTTGCACGGCACGTCTCGCACCAGCTCGAGCAGCTGGTCGGCATGCTCGTCGCCGTCGTTCACGCCGTCCAGCATGACGTATTCGAAGGTGACGAAATCACGGGGTGCCCGTTCGAGGTAGCGGCGGCAGGCCGCCATCAGTTCGGCCAGCGGATGCTTGCGGTTGAGCGGCACCAGCCGGTCGCGCAGCGCGTCGTTCGGCGCGTGGAGGGAGACCGCGAGCGCCACCGGCATGTCGTCCCGGAGCCGGTCGATCATCGGCACCACGCCGGACGTCGAGACCGTCACCCGCCGACGCGACAGGCCGTAGCCGTGATCGTCGAGCATGATGCGCAGCGCGGTGACCGTCGCCTCGTAGTTGAGCAGGGGCTCGCCCATGCCCATGAACACCACGTTCGTGATGATGCGGTCATGGTCGTCGGGCGCACCGTCCTCGCCACCGGCCGCAGCCGCCGCCGCGGCGAGCTCGGCACGGCGAGCACCGAGCAGGCGATTCGCCAGCCACAGCTGTCCGACGATCTCGCCGGCCCCGAGGTTGCGCGCGAAACCCTGCTTGCCCGTCGAGCAGAACAGACAGTTCACCGCGCAGCCGGCCTGCGTGGAGATGCACAGCGTCCCGCGCGAGACCTCCGGGATGAAGACGGTCTCGACCGCATTGCCCTGCCCCACGTCGAGCAGCCACTTGCGGGTGCCGTCGCTCGCGAGGTGGTCCGAGATCACCGGCGGGGCGCTCACGCGCGCCCGCGCCTGGAGGGTCTCGCGGAACCCGCGGGCGAGATCGGACATCGACTCGAAATCGGACTCGAACCGGCGATGCATCCAGCGCATGAGCTGCTGGCCGCGGAACGGCTTCTCGCCCCAGTCGCGACAAAGCGCGACCAGCGCAGGACGGTCAAGCCCCAGCAGGTCGGTGCGATCGGTGACGCCGGCTTCGCTCATGATGCCTCCAGGGCCTCGCGCCCCGCCCGCAGCGGGACACGCGGCCGCCTGCGATGCGGACGGGCCGCGATCAACGGCCGTAGACGTTCATCCCCGCGAAGAAGAACCCGATCTCGCCACGCGCGGTGTCGGGACCGTCGGAACCGTGCACCGCGTTCGCGTCGATGCTGTCGGCGAAGTCGGCGCGGATCGTGCCCGCCGCGGCCTTCTTGGGATCGGTCGCGCCCATCAGGTCACGGTTCTTCTGGATGGCGCTCTCGCCTTCCAGCACCTGGATCATCACCGGGCCCGAGACCATGAAGTCGACCAGGTCCTTGAAGAACGGGCGCTCGCGGTGGACCCCGTAGAACGCTTCGGCTTCGCCGCGCGACAGGTGCGCCATGCGGGCGGCGACGACTTTCAGACCGGCACCCTCGAAGCGGGCATAGATCTGGCCGATGACGTTCTTGGCGACGGCATCGGGCTTGATGATGGACAGAGTCCGCTCTACGGCCATGTGCACTCCCGGAATATTCTTGAAAATGAGGGGGTTAGCGAGGGTATCTTGACAGAAGTCTAGCCTTCGATTCTAGCATGCCGTGGCGGCCGCACGTCGCCGACCCTTCAGTCCGACCCTTGGAAGGGGCGCCAAGAAGCACCGCCGTCGGGTGCCCCTGCCGCCGTCCGGGTTGAATTTCCGGCCCTCAGGCCCTACAGTGGTAATCACGGGTTTATCACATGCTCGTTCACGTGCTCGTTCATGTGTTCGGCGTGTACCGACCCGCCTCAGTCGCATCGCCAGCTACCCACGGAGTCCAGATGGCCTACGAACCC
>CAIUGQ010000430.1 GCA_903898725.1 uncultured Burkholderiales bacterium
CGATCTCCGACGTGTGCTCGATCGAGTCGTCGATCGCGGCCTGCAGGCGCTCGATCATGCCGGCGTCGAGCGCGGGGCCGTCGTCATGGACCGACACCGTCAGCCAGCCGTCGATGCCGCCAGCGGTGATCCGCCGGTAGCGAAGCTCGACCCGGACCTCTCCCTGCTCGAGGCGACCGATCGCCTCGCGGATCATCGCGTCGGCGATCTGCCGCATCCGATTCGGGTCGACCCGCATCGCCGGAAACGGATGCTGCGGCACGAACAGCGCGAAGGCGACCCGCCGGTCCGCGGCCTCAGCCGCGGACTGCGAGGCCACGTCGCGCATCAGCGCGACGACGTCGGTGCGCTGCGGCCGCGGGCGCACGCGCCCCTGCTCGATCGCCTCGTAGTCGAGGGCGTAGGACAGCTGCGCGCCGAGCGCGGTCGCGGCGCGCCGCAGCGCGGCGACGTGCAGCCGGGTGGCGGGCTCGAGTCGCGGGCCGTCGACCAGATCGATCGCGGACTCCAGGGCGCCGAGCCCCTGGCAGCCCTCCCGGCCCATCGCCGCGAAGTGGCGAGCCCGGCGCTCGGCCGCGATCCGCTGCACCGAGCGCTCCCGCTCGAGCGACTGCTCCGCCTCGAGACGCGCCCGACGCTCCCGGTGCAACGACCATCCGAGCATGCCGACGGTGATCGCCAGCAGCACCCCGAGCACCGCCAGCGAGGCGGCGACGGCGTTGCCGGCCAGCCCGGCCTCCGGCGCGGCGTGGGCGGTGGCGCACGCGAGCGCACCCAGGCAGGTCAGTCCTGCCCGGCTCGCTGCACTCATGCGTCGACACGCCCTCATCGTCCGTGCTCCTCGACCGACCGGCCGACATTGTCCGGCGTATCGACACGCACCGGACTCAATCCAAGGTCAACGAGTGCAAAGCCCTGCCGCGGCCAGCGGCCGGGCCGGACCGCGCCGGTTACTTGTAGAGCACCTCGGGCAACCACAGGCCGATGCCCGGGAAGATGTAGAGCAGCGCGAGCGCGATCACCTGGATCAGCATGAAGGGGATCATCCCCACGAAGATCTGGTTGAGCGTCACATGCGGCGGCGCCACCCCCTTCAGGTAGAAGGCCGCCATCGCCACCGGCGGCGACAGGAACGCCGTCTGCAGGTTCAGCGCCACCAGCAGGCCGAAGAACAGCGGATCGACGCCGAAGTTGTCGAGCAGCGGGATGAAGATCGGCATGAAGATGACGATGATCTCCGTCCACTCGAGCGGCCAGCCGAGCAGGAAGATGATCGCCTGCGACAGCAGCAGGAACTGCACCTTCGACAGCCCGAGCGACATCACCCAGTTCTCGATCAGCTCCTGGCCGCCCAGCAGCGCGAACGCCGCCGAGAAGATCGACGAGCCGACGAACAGCCAGCAGACCATCGCGCTGGTCTTGGCGGTCAGGAACACCGACTCCTTGACCACGGTCATGTTGAGCTGCCGGTACGCGCCGGCGAGCAGCACGCCGCCCAGCGAACCGACCGCAGCCGCCTCTGTCGGCGTGGCCAACCCGAAGACGATCGTGCCCAGCACGGCCAGGATCATGAAGGCCAGCGGGAAGAACGACGACAGCAGCATCTTGAAGACTTCGAGCCGCGTGAACGTCAGCACCGCGTAGTAGCCGACGACGACCGCCGTCAGCAGGCCGGCGACGATCCAGAACCACAGCGGCGCGGCCTTGCGGTCCGCCGCAGCGGCTTCGGGGGCGGCCACGGTCTGGGCAGCGGTGGCCCCCGGTACCGCGGCGACGGCCGCCGGCGCCTCAGCGGCGGGCTGCGCCGCGGTCGCGCCGGGCGGCACCTGCACGCCTTCGGCCTTCGGGGCGTCGTCCGACGGCGGCTCGGCCAGCCC
>CAIUGQ010000431.1 GCA_903898725.1 uncultured Burkholderiales bacterium
CAGACGATGTTGGCGATGGTGTGCGTCTTGCCGGTGCCGGGCGGGCCCTGCACGGTCACGCCGGGCGCGCGCTCGAGCTGCTGGACGATCGTCACCTGCTCGTCGTTGTAGGGCAGCGGGAAGAACAGCTCCTTCACCTCGCCGCCCCCCGCGCGCACACCGCCCGACGACAGGCCGCGGAACGCGACCGGGGTGAAGCCGATGGGGTCCGACGACGCGGGCGTGACCAGCGCTGCGGGCCCGGCGGGCACCTCGGGATGGTCCTTGAGCCAGGCGCGCAGACGCTCGATGTCGTCCTGCAGGTAGTTGGCGCGACGCGGGCGGGCGACGAGCACCCAGTCGTCGGTGACCACCAGGCGCTCGGCCGGGCGCGGCACCGGTGCGTCGGTGGCACGGACCGGCTCGTAGCGGCCCTCGGCCTGCAGGCTGCCGGCGACCAGGCGCAGCGCGGGTTCGTAGGAGGCGGCGTCGAAGGGCGAGAGTGGCGGCGCGTCGGGTGCGCTCCACGAGGCACGCACCGTCTGCTCGGCGGGGACGGCCGCGGCCACGCCGCAGGCGACGAAGGCATCGACCTCGAGCCGCGGCCGCGCGATCCGCGGGCGCAGCTCGATCGCGAGCGAGACGGCATCGACGGCGATCTCGAGCTGCTGCGTGATCAGCGGGTACTCGAAGGGCACGGTGGTGCCCGAGTGCGCGAGCTGCCAGGTCGCCACGCCCACGCCCCACACCAGCTCGGAGGGGTTCGCGCTCTCGCCCTGCCGCAGGCGCTGCATCAGCGCGAAGAGCTCGGCGTAGAGGGCGATGCTGCGGCGGCGCGGGCGCTCGGTCTCGGCCCAGGCCTTCCACAGCGGGGTGTAGGCGGCGAGGAGGGTGTCGGCGCGGGCTCGGAGCTGGGTGGCGCGGGTGGCGAGGGCGTTGCGGGCGTCGGGCGTGTCGGCGGTGTCGGGCGTGCCGTGGGCCGGGGCGAGCCGCGCCGCGATCGCCGGCTCGTCGAGTGCCGGCCCCGCGTTCGACGGATCGGTCGGCACCTTCAGCAATGCCGCGATCTCCGCGTCACCCGGCGCCGGCGGGCGGCCTTCCTGCAGCCGGTCCACGCGCAGCCACACCGGGTCGCCGTCCTCGCCCGCCACCGCCTGCAGCAGCACGCCGGGCAGCCCGGTGACCGCCGCGCGGCGGATCACCAGGTCGGTGGCCTTCGAGAGGTCGAAGCCGCGCGGGTCGACCTCGCGCGACTGCTCGAGGATGTAGTCGAGCAGGCGGGTGAGCAGGGTGGCGGGGGCGCCGGTGGGGAGGGGGGTCGGCGTCATGGGTGGGGCGGGTCGTCGGTACCGGCCTGAGGGCGGCCGGAGGGCGGCTGGAGGCACCATGATGCAGCAGCCCGGGGGGCGGCGTTCCTGCGGGAACGTGTGGATCGCGGTCGCCGCGGCCCCCCATCGACACCTGACGCAGCGCCGCCCGCAAGGTCGACGGCTCCGCGCCGATGCAGGTTGCGGTGATCGATCCCTATGCGTCGACCGGCGCCGCCCGAGCGGCAGGCCTCAGCGCGCGACCGTGACCTCCACCCGCCTCGCCTCGCGGTCGGCGCCGCTGCCCTGCGTCTGCTGAGGCTTGGCGAGCACGATGCGGTCGGCCGCGATGCCCTCGCGGATCAGCACGCGACGCACGGCCTGCGCGCGCCGCAGCGCCAGCGTGGCATTGCGCTCGGCCGAACCGCGGCGGTCGTGGAAGCCGCTGACCAGCGCCTTCGTGCCGGGCTCGGCCTTGAGCCGGGCGAGCACGGGCGCGAGCCGCGGGCCGATCTCGCCGGTCGGCCACGCCTGGTCGGGCTCGAAGTACAGGCGCGCGACGGGGGCGCCGGGCACGGCCCTGGGCAGGGCGGCCGCCGCGGGGGCGTCGGTGGCCGGTCGGGCGCTGCCGGAGGCGGGCGGGGACGCGGTGCCGCTGTCCTTGCCGCTGTCCTTGCCGCCATTCATGGCGCCGTTCGCCGGCGCAGTCACCGGCGCCGCAGCGGTTCCCGCGCCGCCGTTCGCGGCCGCCGCCGTCGCGGCGCTCCCGCCCGCAACGGATCCCGTCACCTCGCGCGACGCCGTCGCAGGCGCGGCGTCCGCGCTTACCGCGGGCGCTGCGGCTCGCAGCGCACCCGGTCCGTTCCCGGTCATCCACAGCAGCACCAGTGCACCGGCCAGCACCGCAGCACCGATCGCATAGCGCCGGTTCAGCGCCCCCCAGGCATCCTCCACCAGGCGCCGCGGTGCGGCCTGCACGGGCGCCCCGGTCGTCTGCGCCGGTGCCTGTGCGTATTTCTGCGAATCCGTCTGCGGATCCGTGTGCGCACCCGTCTGCGCGTCCATCTGCCCCTGCGTCTGGCTCGTCGTCATGCCGGGCTCCCCGTGTCCGTGGCCCCATCCGTCACCGCGTCGCGGACGGCGGCCAGGCGCGCCGCCTGCACCGACGCCAGCGCCTCGAGATGCTCGATCCGAAGACTCAGCGCC
>CAIUGQ010000432.1 GCA_903898725.1 uncultured Burkholderiales bacterium
GGCGGCACCTTCGTGTCCGGCGGCACGCCCGAGCAGTTCGGCGCGTTCATCGCCGCCGAGGTCGACAAGTGGACGCAGGTCGCGCGGGCCACCGGCATGAGGCCCGATTGAGGGCCGCGCCACCGATCCACATCAGACCTGCATGAGACCCGCATGACCGCCCCGTCCCTCGACGCACTGTTCTCGCCCCGATCGATCGCCGTCGTCGGCGCCTCGGCTACCCCCACCAAGATCGGCGGCGTGCCGATCGACCTGCTGCTGCGCTGCGGCTACACCGGCCGCATCCTGCCGATCAACCCGAAGGCCGACGAGATCCAGGGGCTGCGCGCGTTTCCGAGCCTGCGGGCGGTCGGCGAGCCGATCGATCTCGCCGTGTTCGCGATCCCGGAGTCCGCGGTGTCCGCGGCCATCGACGACGCCATCGCCTCGGGCGTGCGCGCGGCGGTGATCTTCTCGGCGGGCTATGCCGAGGTCGGACCCGAGGGCGAGGCGGCCCAGGCGCGGCTGGCCGAGCAGGCGCGTGCCGGCGGGCTGCGGCTGATCGGCCCCAACTGCCTGGGTGTGATGAACGTGCGCGAGCACGTCTACGCGACCTTCAGCCCGGCGCCCGGCATCGGTCGGGCGCGACCCGGCTCGATCGGGCTCGTCAGCCAGAGCGGCGCATTCGGTGCCTATGCGTACTCGCTCGCCCGCGAGCGCGGCATCGGGCTGTCGGTGTGGGCGTCGACCGGCAACGAGGTCGACATCCAGGTCGCCGACGTGATCGAGTGGATGGCGCACGACCCGAACACGCGGGTCATCATGGCCTACATCGAAGGCTGTCGCGACGGCGATCGGCTGCGGCGCGCGCTCGCCTCGGCGCATGCCGCGCGCAAGCCGGTGGTGGTGGTCAAGGTCGGCCGGACCGCGCTCGGCGCGCAGGCCGCGCGCTCGCACACCGCCTCGCTCGCCGGCGACGATGCCGTCTACGACGCGCTGTTCCGGCAGTACGGCGTCTACCGGGCGCGCGACATCCAGGAGTTCTTCGATGTCGCCCACGGTGCCGCGGTCGCGGGCCTGCCGCGCAACGACCGCATCGCGCTGTTCACGCTGTCGGGCGGCGTCGGCGCGTTCATGGCCGACGAGGCGGCCGACATGGGGCTCGACGTCGCCGAGACCTCGGCCGCCGCGCAGCGGCAGATCCTCGACTGGGTGCCCTTCGCCGCGCCGCGCAATCCGATCGACATCACCGGGCAGGTCAGCAACGACCGCTCGCTGATCGACCGCGCGACGCGCGTCGTGCTCGAGGGCGGCGACTATGGCGCGTGGCTCGGCTTCATGGCCGCGGCGGGCGCCGGCGACAGCTTCTGGCCGGTGCTGGAGGAACTCGCCATCGGGCTGCGCCGCGATCACCCCGACACCTTCCTCGCGGTCAGCACGCTGCTCGGTGACGCGCGGCGCGATCGCCTGGCCGAGCTCGGCGTGCTGACCTTCGCCGAGCCCTCGGCCGGCGTGCGCACGATCGGCGCGCTCGCGCGGATCGGCGCGGGCTTCGGGCGGCCGGTGCCCCCGGCCGCGGGCGACACGCCACCGGCGAGCGTCA